>CAZHOC010000092.1:0-10639 GCA_964534295.1 uncultured Bacteroidia bacterium
GTTTGTTGATCGGAGAGGAATCGCTTGAATTTAAAGCCTGCTGGAATGGTTTTAAGCTTGTGCGATTCACGGTAGCGAGCTTCAGTCCAGTTAGACTTAGTTTCTTTTACATGAAAGTAAATCTCTACCCAAACTTCACGGTTGTTGACTATGCTCAGGGTAGCTTCTGCGGTTACATTTGGGCCATTGCCACCGAATTCGCGATCACCACCGATATGAGAAGGACAGAGTCGCTCGAAGCTAGAGGGCTGGAATTCGAAGTTTTGTATTACAGGTAAGTCCAGTGGGATAATTGCAAACTCGGAAAGGATTTCTCCATCAAATTCAAATACTAAGGCAGAGTATTGCTGTAGAGCATCGTCCCAGTTAGCGATATTAATACTGTACTGATAATCAGATTGCTTGAAAAGACGGTTGCTAGATACGTAGGCTTTTTGACCATTAGCCTTGCGTAAAAAGAGCTTCAATTTACTAGCATTGACAAAGTCATATCCATTGACAATAATCTCTTTACGAATATGCGTGGGTGCATTAAGGTCGATGGAAGAAAGCGTTACATTACAAACCGTAGGGGCGATTCCTGGTAGCTCCTGCTCTAGCAGTTTTGCTTTTAGCGTTTGAAGGCCGCGAACCATCCGATTTGGGATAGCATCGATTACACATAAAACATTGGAAGTGGTCGCTCCGATTCCTTCGCTGATCAATTGTGATACATCTTCTTTTACCCAGTGGAGGTCTTCTGGCATCTGCTCATACATATGCTCAAGCGTGCCCCGCCATTGGTCGGATTGATTGTTGATAGAAGCAATCCCCTCATCTACTAAATCGAGGGCTCTGTCAATTTGATTGTCAACTTTTTCGGGGACTTTACAACTTTGTTGAAAAAGAGCTAAAATGCTTAATGCGAGGAAAAGGCAAATGGACTTACGCATGGTTTTAGGTTAATTAGATAGCTTATTTGTTGTTCCATTTATTCGACGCCTCTTGCTCCTGAATTACATTTTTTACATAAAAAAAAGGGAAGCCAATACGGCTTCCCTTTAGCAAAAATGCTATTAAGTTTTATACGTAACGGAAACGAGAACCCGCATAAACAGCGGCAGTTCCAAGTTCTTCTTCTAGACGAAGAAGTTGGTTGTATTTCGCGATACGATCACTACGTGATGCAGAACCAGTCTTGATTTGACCAGAGTTCAATGCCACTGCAAGGTCAGCAATGGTTGTATCTTCAGTTTCACCAGAACGGTGGCTGATGATGTTAGTGTAGCTATTGCGAGTAGCAAGCTGTACTGCTTCAATCGTCTCAGTCAAAGAACCAATTTGATTTACTTTTACGAGGATAGAATTAGCAACGCCTTCATTGATACCACGGCTCAAGAAATCTACATTGGTAACAAATAAGTCATCTCCTACTAATTGGATCTTATCACCCAATTTGTCAGTAAGTTTCTTCCAACCGGCCCAGTCGTTTTCGTCAAGACCATCTTCGATAGAAACGATAGGATAACGCTTGCACCAGTCTGCATAGTATTCAACCATCTCTTCAGAAGTACGCTCTTCTCCTGTAGAATGCTTGAAAACGTACTTGTCTTTGTCTTTGTCGTAAAATTCAGAGCTAGCACAGTCAAGCGCAAAGTAGATATCCTCTCCAGGACGATAGCCAGCTTTTTCGATGGCTTCCATGATGGTTTCAAGAGCTTCCTCGTTTGATTTGAGGTTAGGGGCAAAACCACCTTCATCTCCAACATTGGTTCCAAGACCACGGCTCTTCAATACTTTTTTGAGAGAGTGGAAAGTCTCTGCACCCATGCGAAGCGCTTCGCTAAAGGTATCAGCCTTAAGAGGCACGATCATGAACTCCTGAATATCAACAGAGTTATCAGCGTGGCTACCACCATTAATGATGTTCATCAATGGAACAGGTAGATAGCGACCATTCACACCACCTACGTAGCGATAAAATGGCATGCCTAAATCAACAGAAGCTGCGCGAGCTGCTGCCAAAGAAACACCCAAAATCGCGTTTGCACCTAGTTTACCTTTGTTTTTGGTACCGTCAAGATCGATCAACATTTGGTCAATCTCAGCCTGATCGTAAACCATCATACCTTCTAGCTCAGGAGCGATGACAGTATTTACATTGTCAACAGCTTTGAGGACTCCTTTGCCGAGGTAACGATCGCCACCGTCGCGAAGCTCAACTGCTTCGTGCATACCAGTACTCGCACCAGAAGGCACCGCAGCACGGCCGACAGATCCATCGGAGGTGGTAACTTCTACTTCTACTGTGGGATTACCGCGTGAATCTAGAATCTCGCGTGCGGTAACGTCAATAATTAGGCTCATGTTTATTTTTTTTTATGATCGGCTGCGAAGATACAAATTCATCTCGATATGTGATATTATTTGATTTCTTGCGAGCAAAGCTTAATAATTTCATAATTTTCACTCCCAATTTGTGCTAAATGGAAAGTCTCAATATTACTGCCCTCCAACTCGACTTGGCTTGGCATGATGCTGAAGCCAATCGCAATCGCATTGCCGCCTATCTACAGGCTAAGCAGCCTCAATCCGATTTGATTATCCTGCCTGAGATGTTTGCTACTGGATTTACGATGGAGCCGGCCGGCCTTGCCGAACGCTCAGACGGACCAACGGTACAATGGATGCTACAAATAGCTGCTCAATATCAAGCGCACATTACTGGTAGTCTAAGTATTAGTGAGGAAGGAAAGTATTTCAATCGCTCCTTCATGGTCGATCCCTCTGGGGTACAAGCTCAGTATGACAAGCGCCATAGCTTTAGCCTCGCCGGTGAGGACGAGGTCTATCAAGCGGGATCCCAAAAAGTAATTACTGCTCTTAAGGGATGGAATATTTGCTTGCAGATTTGCTATGATTTGCGCTTTCCTGTCTTTGTACGCAATCATGCTGATGCCGACGGAAACTTTGATTATGACCTCTTGATCTACGTTGCCAATTGGCCAGCGGCCCGAGTCCATCATTGGGAGAGCTTACTCCAAGCTAGAGCGATCGAAAATCAGAGCTATGTAGTAGGGGTAAATAGGGTAGGAGTGGACGCTAATGGTCATCATTACTCTGGCAGTAGTATGGTGATTGATCCGATGGGCAATGTGAGCGCCAAAGCTTTTGGGGGTGAAGCAGTCTTACAAGCGAGTTTAGATGCTGATTTTCTTGCTGCCACTCGCAAAAAATATCCCTTCTGGCGAGATGCAGATCGATTTGAGCTGGATCTTTAGACTTTTCGCTGCTGCGCAGAACGCTTATCCCTCAAGGTCCTTCGACGGGCTCAGGAAGACGGTTTGGACTGTCAAACCTTAGTTCTAATTCCCCCAATTGTCATCTCGACCGTAGCGGAGAGAACTTTAGATAAGACTCGGTTTTGTGTTTTTCAGGCTTTTCTGCTGCGCGGAACGCCTGTCCTTAAAGCTTTGAAAATAAATAATGGTGGAGTTCTGCGAAGCAGTTAACACTTATTTCAGTCAGATCAACATACTGCTTAAGTGGTAGAAACCTGCTTAGCTTGAGAAATTTTCTTTTATTAATTTCTTCTTCCAAACTCTCTGTTTTCATACCGCTGCAAGGCATTAATCCCGGCTTGTCTGACTCCCAAAGCCATGGATTGTCATGAGCGACATACTGCCAGCTTGCATCAAGGCTTCTGTAATTAGAAAGTAGAGCCGGAGCTAAGCGTTCCATGAAATGGCCACTCGCGATCAGATGCAAACCAATGGGATGGCCCCAAAGGATGAGCGTTCTGTAAAACAGAAAACTTTCCCCCTCCTGAACCCTAGGATAATCCATCACTCGATAAGCCTGCTGTTCGTAATTCTCCCCTCGCGACAATTTTGGGTGCATACTCGGCCAAGGGAGATCGAGCTTTTGGGTGGATAGCTTTTGGCCAGTTTCAGCTAATAATCTTTCCAGCTTGCGCTGAACGCTATGCTTTCTCGGTAAAACCTCTGCATCCTTAAGCAATGCCAATTCTAGGGCATCTAATTGGGTCTCATTTTGATTCATTCGCCTTTTCCTGAGCTTGCTGCCATTCTTCGTGGGTGCGTCGTTTTACCGCATCGCCAAAGATAGAAAGTCCCGCGTTGAATACCACTAAGCCCACAGTACCCATCGCCACCCATTGCCAAGCAGGACTAGCTTGCATCTTCCATATGATAGCTTCCCCTGTGAGGCTAAAACCTAAGCCGACCATCATGAGACCTAGTGGTGCTGTTTTCCTCCAGATGTGAAATCTTTGTTGCTGAATGTAATTTTTTTGACTTGACATGCGATTTTTTGAATGGATGGCTAGTTTTTCCGTAAAGGGCCTTGATTCTTACAGGGCCAATCGTTCCGCGCAGCGGTAAAAAACTCCCTAGATGACCTAAATAAGCCTATTTGGCCCAAAATGTTTAAGCAAGACAGCAGAATGTTACACCTGTATCCTTTCCTGCTATAAGTATTTCAATCTATGGACTATTTCATGGATTTTTGAGGTGTTCAGAGGGAGTTCTTTACTATTACGAAATACCTGAATGTTCCGAATCTGTTATTCGATCACTTGGCTCATCCTATCTGCTTTAACACCTGTAGTAGCCCAAGAAACTGAGCGCGACAGCCTCAGTGTGGCACGAATCCAAGAAATGATTGCCCAAGCCGAGTCAAATAGCAACCCAGACATGGCCTTGGCTAGCATCGGAGAAGTCGAGCTAGAACAAGGGTTATGGTTAGCGGAAAGAGAAAATCGTTTTGGCGGCGAATTATTGGCCTTTGAGGCAATTCCCCAAGACGGCAATGTCGAGTTGTTATGGACAACTGCTTCAGAATACAACAGCGCATATTTTGCGCTGGAGCGTATGCAGTTCAACCAAGAATTTGCCACCATCAGCATTATAAAAGCTGCTGGTAATTCTCGTTCCCTAATCAATTACTTTTTTGTTGATGAACGAAGTGAAGGTCAACAGATATATCGTTTACGTCAGGTAGATCAGAATGGACTGGTCCACTACAGCCAAACAATTGAATTGAAGGCTGAAGAGGAACAATTCATGGTATTGACGCCCTCAGAGGACGCACAAATCCTTGACATTCTAACCGATATTAAAATGGTCCGAATCAGTATTACTGATCAAAAAGGAAAGGTAGTTGTTCAAGCCGAACAAGAAACCGAATCCTTTACTCGAATAGACATTGCCAAACTCAAACCGGGGACTTACGCAGTAAGGGTTGAGGATGGTGATCAGATCAGAATGATGGAGTTTAAAAAGAAGAAATAACTCCCGGGGAAGGGTAGTCCATAAATTAGGTTAATTTGGGTTGTGTTTTTGTTTGTGTTTAGCCTCCTCATTGAGGGGGCTACTTTTTTGTGCGTCTAGCAGCTAAAGGGTACAAAAAAAGACAACGCATTAGGCGGGGAGCATAATGCGCTGTCGGTGTTAAATTTGGGGTATATAGGTATAATTCTTCTATTCAGGTTTTTTGCGAGTTGTTCGCTTTCTGGTAGTCGACTTTTTGGGGGAAGCGGCACTCTCTTTAGCAGCTAGCTTTGCTTCTAATTCTTCAACACGCTTTAATAGGGTATCGTAATCTCCTTTACTAGGAATAGAAAACTTTTCCACTACGCCTTCGGCAGCTTCTTTGAGTTTGCTTTCAAACTCCTGCTTACGCGTTTCGGCATTCTCCATGAAGTTGTCGACAAGCTTTTTACCTTCTTCTTCAGAAAGTTTGCCGTCGCCTACCATTTCATCAATGGATTCTTGGAGCTTTTCGGCTGTCATCGCTACAAAGCCGACGCCCGTGTATAAAAAACGTTTGAATAATTCTTCCATAATGTCAACACTTTAGGTTACGGGATAAGATTAATTATGGTTTCAAATGGGGGAATTTATAACTTAGGTTAACCCATGAGTTATAAGATACAACTTAGCACTGAAGAAACGTATGTGCTTGCTGATAAAATGCAGGAGGTCAAAAGCAAAAAGCTCTCCCGTCGATTATTGGCGATCTCATTACGGCATTTTGGTTATCAAATCAAGGAGATCAGCCTCATTGTGGGAACCAGTGAAAAAACCGTGACAAATTGGATAAAACTCTTTTTGGAGGGTGGCTTTGATGAGTTGTTAAGGCTAAAGTATCAGCGCGATAAAGGCTCTAAGCTAGCTCCTTATAAAACGGCTATTGAGCAATTTTTTGCCAAAGATCCACAGGCAAAACTTGCCGATCTGCAAGCCTGGTTGGAAAGCGAACATCAAGTAAAAGTGGAATATAGTTGGTTATATCGCTATCTCGAATTACACAAAATTGGCCCTTATGCGGATTGATTGAGCGTTTTCCGCAGGAGGCTAGATATCGATAATCCAAGCCTCCCAAATTTTGCTTTCGGATTCGCTCCTTTTTTTCTCCCAGGAAATATTAGCGGTTGGAAATATCGCTTTAAACAAGCGCTCAATATCCTCCCTTGAAATCTCAAATTTGACCAATTGCTTTACAAAAAATCGCTCCGTCTTATAAAGTCCGTATTCCGGATCTTCCCCCCGTTTCTTGACCAGGACAGTTTCTATGATAAGCGAAATAGTTTATCGCCACCTATAGGAGTTTTTTGATTCTGGGCTTGGGGATAGGTCTACCGCTGCGCGGAACGCAAGTTCCCCTACTTTGCATAAAGTTTACAAAGAGAAAATCTGATACAATTGCGAAAAGCAGCTTTTTGATCAATATTGAAGTTCTCAAAATTGTGCACCCTATGAACCCTTTTGCCTACTATCTCCTCCTCTCTCTAATGTTGTTAGCTACTAGTTCTTCGGCCCAAAGCTCTCTTAAGGTGATGTCCTTTAACATCCGCCTCAATGTGGAAAGCGATGGGGAGAATGCTTGGCCGAAGCGTACAGATCTTGTGCAAAGCATGTTGGATTATTACCGTCCTGATTTGCTGGGTGTGCAAGAGGCTTTGCCAGATCAGATGGCAGATCTCAAGCAAATGCTTCCCGAATTTGCGGCTCATGGCATAGCACGTGATACAGGAAAATGGGGGGAGTATAGTGCGATTTTTTATCGTAGATCTCGCTTGATTTTAGAATATGGGGGAACTTTCTGGCTTTCAGAAACCCCTGAACTACCTAGCAAAGGCTGGGATGCTGCCCTCAATCGCATTGCTACATGGGGGATTTTTCAAGACAAAGCCTCCGGCGAACGCTTCCTCTATCTCAACACTCATTTCGATCATCGCGGCGCTAAGGCTAGAGAAGAAAGTGCGCGCTTGCTTATCGCAGAGAGTAAGTCTCTCAATCCGGATCAACTGCCCGTCTTGCTAAGTGGGGACTTCAACTTTACTCCTGAAGCAAAACCTTATTCGGTAATTACGGCAAAGGATGGATTTTTGGACGGAAGACTCCATAGCTTACAAGCGCCTCATGGGCCCGCCTCGACCTGGTCAGGCTTTAAATTTCCGGGAGAGCCCGGTCGGCGGATAGATTATATTTTTGGACGGGGGGCAGTACAGTTTTTGCGTTATGCTACTTTGACTGATAGCTGGTCAGGTCGCTATCCCTCGGATCATTTACCCGTATTGGCCGAAGTGCTGATCCATCCTATGCCAGTCCTTACTCAGGCACATGCCCACAATGATTATGAACATGAGCGTCCCTTATTTGATGCTTTAGAGCAAGGCTTCAATAGCGTAGAAGCGGATGTCTGGTGGTGGAACAATCGACTGATTGTCAAGCATAATCAACCCGCCAAAGGCGCTGAAGGTCCTGATCTCCAGAGCCTTTATTTGGAACCACTAGCTCAGCTTGCTACGCAAAACTATGGTCGTATTTATCCTCAATCGGATGAGCCATTTTGGTTGATGATCGATCTCAAAAATGAGGGTGAACGATGCTACCGGGAACTAAATCGCTTGTTGGAAGATTACCGCTGGTTGTTAATTGGGGAGAAGCCTGCTTTAAAAATCTTCTTATCCGGTAATCGACCTATTGAGTATGCATTAAAGGATTCCAATCGCTTAGTGGGAATTGATGGCCGCCCTGAAGATTTAGGGCAGGGCTATTCTGCTGATTTCATGCCTGTAATCAGTCAGCGTTATAGCAAGGTGCTCAACTGGAATGGTCGTGGGGAGATACCCTCCGGGGAACGCGAAAAACTAAGCAATCTGGTTGAGAAGGCCCATGCCGAGGGCAAGAAAGTACGACTATGGGCCAGTCCCGAAACTGAAGCCGCTTGGCAGACCCTGCTAGAAATCGGAGTCGATATGATTAATACGGATGATTTGGAGGGATTGCGGGCGTTTATGCTATTACACTAGGTTAATCTCAACTTGGTTTAGAAAAGCAAATAATAACGGATTCTGCTTCTGCATAAGCTAATATAGAGGCGATTTGAGCATCAGAAAGGGACGGGAAAGGAATCATTACCCCTTTTCCCCATTTGGAAAGCGCGATTGCTTTTGGGTTTCCTTCTTCAATTAGTTTTGGGGAATTCCTTACCCATTCATAAAGAAATTCCTGGTCTTTTTCATATTTAGCCAAAGCACCTCCTAGGGCGGGACCTGTAAGCCTTCGCCTTACGGAGTGACAGACACTGCAGTGTTGGCGAAATAGTTTTTTTCCCGCCGATAGATTCGCTCCCTTTGGTAAGCCGGGCAATTGCTTGGTCGAATAGCCTAAGGAATCGGTGTCTTCACTCGGATAAGCTTTGAGAGATTGAGCGTTCTCCTATTGAGGAGGAATACCACTGCTAGAGGAATGAAAAACTCCTACATAAAGGATATGAAAATAAAGGCCTAATAATAAGAAGGCTGTAACGACTAGGATATGGAATATTTTGGGCATGGATGAACTTAATAAACCACTACTTCAGGCGGGGGGTGAGATAATTTAACTGACTCTGCCTCTGCATAAGCCAGGATGGAAGCGATTTGGGCATCCTTAAGTGTCGGGAAGTCCAGCATTATTCCTGCGCCCCAATTGGATAGCTCAACTGCTTTTGGATCTCCCTCCTCTATCATTTTGGGGGCGTTGCGAACCCAGTCGTAGAGAAATTCTCTGTCGTCGGCATACTTAGCCCAAGCATCTCCTAAGGCTGGCCCAGTTAGGTTACGATTTACCGCATGGCAAGAGGCGCAATTACTATTATATAAGCGCTGGCCATCAGCTAGATTTGCACCTTCTGCTAAGCCCGGAATTTGTTCCTCTGAGTATTTAAGCCGTGGAGGCTTAGTTCGTGTGCTTCTTTTCGGGACATAAGCGTTCTACGAAGGAGGCAAAACCAAATAATCAGGCGGAGATAATAAACCACTAATCACCACATAAAAGAAAAAGCCCATCATCAAAAAGGCAGCTGAGGCGAGGAAAGAGAAGATTCGTGGCATGGCTTGTAGGTTTTATAGTTCAATACTTTGTGCCTTTTGCTGCTTCTATTTCTGCATAGGCAAGGATAGAATTGATCATGGTGTCATTGAGATTAGGGAATGGAGGCATAGCACAAGGCCCCCAATTAGCAAGGGCCATGGCTTTTTTATCACCATTTTTAATCATTTCAATTCCATCTCGGACAAAGGCATACATGAAAGCTCTATCACTCTTATATTTTTCCCAAGAGCTGCCAAGTTCAGGGCCAGTCAAATTGAGACTAATCCCATGACAAACACGACATTGGGTTGTAAAGAGTTCCCTTCCTAGTTCATAGTTAGTCCCAGGTGGGTAAGGACTCATGTCATTTTCCACTGTTACATTTGTTTTTGAATGAACCGAGTCTGGAATATGGACTAGAATTTCCCCAGGACTATCTGATTTAGGATCTGGGGTACAAGCGTAAAGTAAGGCCAAGCTAAGGCCTAAAATAAGGAGATAGGATTGTGTTGGCATGTGCTAAGAGATTTACCCCATCATCTTGATAGGCTCTCTTAGTTTGACGAGTAAATCTTGGTAAAGGTTTAGGGCTCTATGCTTGCCAGCATCAAACTTATAATCAATGCAGTTGGTCAGATAATGGCGAGCAAAATCTAATGGGATATCAAAGGGTACGGCCCATCTCTCTGCGGTTTCTAGCCTTTGGCGAACGCCCAGTCTAAAAGCTTCGTTTAGCTGCTCTTTTTGGAGGGAATTGAGCGTTCCTGGAAGGTAAACCCAAACCGCGAATACAAAGGGAAGCCCTGTCATTTGTTTCCAGATTTCAGAGAGGTCGTAAACGTATTTAAAATTCTCTCTAATCCGAATGGCATGATCCCCTATCACTACGCCTCCCGTACGGCCATCTATCTGATGAAAAAACTTTTCTTGAGCTTGCACCAAATTGAGGGGCTTGCGCCAATAATGCTCCAGGAGAATGCGGGCTAAGCCATTGGAGGTGCGGGAGTGCCGATCAAGAATCAGGGTATCTAATTCCTCAATAGGTTGCTGACTAAAGATGAAAACAGATTCCACCGCTCCGTCAGCACCAATACAGTAATTAGGCAGGATGGCTGCCTTGGGAAACAGATTCAAAGCCCCAATCGGCATCAATGACAATTGACACTGGCCGTTGGCTAGATAAGTCGCACAATCAGCGGGTGGCATGAGATGCAATCTGGCTTCGGACTTGTCAAAGACTTGGCCGAGACCATCCATAAAAGGTCGGGTATTGATGT
>CAZHOC010000093.1:0-9497 GCA_964534295.1 uncultured Bacteroidia bacterium
CCACCAAGCAATCATAGGTACTCTCACTCCACCCTCGTAAAGATCACGCTTCAGGCCCCGTAATCCGCCACTGCTATTAAAAAAGGCAGGATCAGCCCCTCCTTCTTGGTGAGCACCATTGTCACTAGTGAAGATTACGAGTGTGTTCTCCGCGATACCGAGTCGCTTCAAAGTTTTGAGGACTTTTCCTACATCCTTGTCCAAGCGGGCTACCATAGCCGCAAAGGTAGCTCTTGGGTTTTCTGTTCCTCTGTAGTGTCCGCCTTCATAAGGTGTCTCCTCATATTTGCCTAAAAAAGGTTTTAAGTCTTCTTCGGGTACTTCTATGCTTGCATGTGGTATCGTATAGGGCAAGTACAAAAAGAAAGGCTCGTCTTTATTCTCTTCTAAGTATTTGATGGTTTCTTCCATCATGAGGTCTTGCGAAAAGGTTTCAGTCTTGCCTTCTGCATTCCCTGGCAATTCTACTCTTTCTCGATTTTTCCAGAGGTGGTCTGGATAATAGCTATGCGCTTCTCGCTGGCAATTGTAGCCATAGAAAAAATCAAAGCCTTGGGCATTGGGCTCTCCTTCTAAGCCAGGAGCGCCTAGGCCCCATTTGCCGATCGCGCCAGTTTTATAACCCGCATCTTTTAGAATTTCAGCTATCGTGAGTACGCTATCGGCCAAAGGATGCTGCCCTTCAGGCTTGACCTCCTTATTGCCTCGTACAAAAGTATGCCCCGTATGTTCTCCAGTCATCAAAGAAGAGCGTGAAGGCGCACAAACTGTAGAACCCGCATAATGACGGCTAAACTTCATTCCCTCTGCCACCATTTGGTCAATATTGGGGGTTTCAAACTTTTCTTGACCGTAAGAACTCAAATCCCCATAACCAAGGTCATCAGCCAAAATGTAAATGATGTTTGGCTTGTCTGGGCGGGTAGTAGTGGCTTGCTCATTGGTAGTCTGTTGGCAAGAAAACAACAGAAATAAGATTGGCAGGAGGGCTAGAATGCGCATCAATTTCGATATTTTAGCACAATATAAGGATTCAGTATTTGCCTTGGGCAATGTGATCGGTCCCGTTTTACGAGGGAGAATAAAAAACTAATTGTCGTAAATGTCAGTTAGCTGCTAGTTTAAGATGCTTTCACCTTCCGTATTTGTAAGCAACCTTTATTATCATGAAGCACTCTGCCTACACTCTTCTATTAGCTGCCTTATTTGGCCTAGCGTTCACAGCATGTGAAAAACCGGAAGTCGTACCTCCACCGCCAGTGGCAATGGGCGGCTCCATCGAGGTCATCCAAGACGACTTCATGGGCAAACCAATCGTTTTGGCGGGTAGCCAAGGTCGCAACATAGTGGTGAGTTTTGAGAGAAATTTACCTGATGGAACTCTCCTTGAGTTTACGGCTTCCAAAATTGGACTCCCTGCTATACTTGAAGACAATGAGGGCAATACTTGGGATATGTTTGGCAACGCAATTCTGGGTCCACGTGCGGGGGAAAAACTAAACGTTCTCAATGGTTATATCGGTTATTGGTTTTCCTTCGGGAGTTTTTTTCCGGGACTTGAGATTTATGATGATCCGCGCAGCGTAATGCCTCCCGCTCCCCTACCACCCAGCAATCAAAACTGGGCCTTGCCGATTTCTAGTGTATATGCCGGGGCAGGTAGAGATGGCATTCCTTCCCTAGAAACACCCAGAATTGACATCTTTACAGAACGTGATTATCTCGAAAGTCCTTATTACTTGACCGATGACGCCTTAGTCGTTGGCATCAAAGTAGGAGATACTTATCGCGCTTATTCACATGACGTCCTCAATTGGCACGAGATCGTAAATGACACCATTGGCAACAAAGCTTTTTCTTTGATCTACTGCCCGCTAACAGGTACCGCGTCTGCTTGGAATCGAGTGATAGACGGAGTAGAAACCACTTTTGGCGTCTCAGGTTTGCTATACAATAATAACGTAATGCCTTATGATCGCAATTCAGGTAGCATTTGGTCCCAAATGCGAGAGGACTGCGTCAATGGGCCATTGTTAGGAGACGTGGCCGAAAGAATCCCGGTGATTGAAACGACTTGGGGTACTTGGCGTAGCTTGTTCAAGAGCACTCAAATCCTTTCAGATCAAACTGGAATCGCAAGAGATTATACAGAATATCCATATGGTACTTATCGGGAAAATCATGATTTCTTAGCTTTCCCGCTCACTTTTGATGATACCCGACTCCCCCGTAAAGAGAGAGTTTATGGGGTTATTATTGACGGAGAAGCCAAGGTTTATAGGCTACAAAGTTTTTAGAAGATCACACTCATTTGCTCAAAGCTGGTATTCATTGCCTAAAACCTACCATTCACGAATTTTGATTGGAAATTTCTATAGCAATTTCTTTATTGGTGATATAAGGGTCAAGTTTCCAAAAATAGATGAATGTAATTCATCAAAATTGGGAGTTGAGTAATGACCGCTTAGTAAAACCACAAACTTTTAGTCCTTGCTAATTTTAGCGGGGACTTTTTTTTATTCGGCTAAAATCGCCGAACGCTGAAACTCCCCATAGCTGATGCTGACGGTTTTTTCGTTCTGCGCAGCAGCTTCAAACTCAAAGGTACCCGATAACCAATATGCAGAGCCATTTTCTGTTGCATCAAATTGAGTTATTTCAAGCTGTCCACTAATGCTCCGAGCATTCCATTCGTTATAGCCATCGATAAATTCTGCTCGCACATTGGTACTGGCTTCTCCAAAAGGTCCAATGTTATAGGTTCCCAAAACGCCTGCTTTCGCCTTACGAATAGTAATCTCGATTTTATCACGACCGTTTAGAAGACTGACTGCTTGCAGTCTTAATAATCCAGAGTCAGCATTATAGTCCCCTACTCCTTCGTCGCCTTCGAAGTCAATGGGTAAACCTTCCGGCGGGGTGATTAAGGCCAAAAAGTAGCTTTCTGGTGGTGAAGGAGGCACTTCTGTCGGGCTACAGGCACTAATTAATACTGCTAGTGTTACTATGAGATAGGAAAAAGATTTCATGATTTTGAGAGATAAGCGTTCCGCGCTCCCGATAGCTATCGGGAGGTAGAAAAAAAGAAAGGCTGGCAGGGAAAATTCCCCACCAGCACTGATACTCAAACATTAATTGGCATCCCACCAAAGTTTGTCGCCGAGCTCTGCACCACCCTGATTTTGGGTAGCAGCAGCGACATTGGCACCATTGGTAGCCGTTTCGACACTGGGGTACATAAAGCGTTGCGGGAACACACCGTTATTTTGATCATTAAGGGCTATCGGCAATTCTGGATAAGCCGTACGGCGGAAGTTAGTCCAAGATTCAAGGGCCTGGCCAAAGAGCGCGATCCACTTTTGCTCACTCACCAATTGCATGGCTTTGGTTTCATCGTAGGCAATGTTAGCGTCTGCCAAGAAAGTATTGATAACGGCTTCGTCAGTGATGCCGTGTTGACTCATAGAAGCCTTAATGGCGTCTTCATAAGCGGTTTTGGCATCGTCAGCAATCCAACCTCTAATGGCAGCCTCTGCCCGAATGAACTCTACCTCGGTATAAGTCATAAAGTAGGCGGGCGCATCGGGAGCGAGGAAGGCAGTGCCAAACTTGCAGGAGGTAGCATTGTCAAGACCGACATCTCCTAATCCATTGACTCCATTGGGGACACCAACGAAGATGCCATCGATATTGCGTTGGACGTAGACTTCTGTGCGAGGATCCGCAGGATTGGTCGCATCGCCAGTACCGATGAGACGATCTACCATAGATTTACTAGCACGAAAATCATTGGGACGCCCAGAAAAGCGAGAGGAAATCGGATTACGATTACCTGTTACATCACTGTAATGAATCGCCGGAGACTCATCGTGAGCGCTTAGGAGTGGCTTTTCAAGCATAGCAATTACGCCAGCCTTGGCCTTTTCGGGAGCAATCTCGGAGAGGTGGATAAAGGCTCGGAGCCGAAGAGAGTTGGCAAATTTGATCCATAATTCCATATCTCCACCGTAGATAAGATCAGCTTCTGCAAAGCCATCGATCGAACTGATGTCAATACTGGCAACAGCCTCATCGAGGTCTTGAAGAATTCCGTCGTAGACTGCTTCTTGGGTATCAAAAGTAGGCGTCAGGAAACTATCTCCATTCTCTGCTTGTAGCGCCTGTGAATAAGGGATGTCGCCCCAAATGTCGGTCAAAACCATAAAACCGTAAGCACTCATGATTTTGGCTACTGCGACTTCGTTCGGTGTGCCATTGTCGATGATATGGCGAAAATCCTTCATGCTATTGTCATAAAGATTATTCCAATAGACATCGAGATCGTTGAGACGGGGGCTATACTGATCCTCTTCAGGATAAGCGCCAGAAGCATGTTGCTGTACCCACAGACCGATATAGTTAATCGGCATCTGATAATCTACACGATAACTAAGGTCAACCAAGGCACCAGGCAAAACGAAGGCTGCAGGAGCATCGGCTGGGGCATTGGGGTTTTGATTGAGCTCATCAAAGCCATTTTCGCAGGCCGTTGTAAGCATAAAGCAGAGGGTCAATAGGCCCAAGCTGCGTTTTATGAGGTTATTTTTCATTGTAATTGATTTGTGAGTTGAGCTTAGAGACGGATGCTAATACCACCGCCCATGCTGCGTACTGAAGGGATTCCATTGACTTCAAATCCTTGGCCGTTGCCCGCACCATAAGCAGAGCTTTCAGGGTCTACATTGGGTACTAGAGAATGGATGATCCAAAGGTTACGACCGACGAGATTGAGGCTGATGCCCCGGAAAGGCGTTTTCTCGATCAGAGAAGATGGTAGGTCATAACCAATTTTGACTTCACGAAGCTTGACAAAAGTCGCGTCGTAGACGCCTTCCTCCTGACCAGAGAAGGTACGGTGCCAGTAATCTTCGGCATTGATCTGAATGTTATTGGGACTGTAAGTACCGTCTTGGTTATCGATAACCCCTTCGGCAATGTAATCTCCATTAAGCCCCTCAGCGGTGTAAGCCAATACGCCGGAATAACCACCGAAGAAGTTGGTGAGGGAGAACATTTCCCCGCCTTGCTTCCAATCAACCAAGAAACTTAGATAAGCGCCTCCTAAGCGGAAAGAGTTGTTGATGCCCATGATGAAGTCTGGTTGGATGTTACCAAGCAACTGATTTCCACCTGGAGCACGCTGAGGACGTCCGTCCGCACCGATTATGCGTTCCCCGAAGTAGGGGCTATTCTCATCCTCTACTCTCAACCAAGCGGTACCCCAGATATCGCCATAAGCGTTTCCGGCACGGGCCTCTGTCTGGGCGCGATGACTCTCAATAATGATGGACTCTACATCTGGGTGGAGCTCCTCTACCATGGAAATGTTTCTAGCAAAGTTGACACCAAGATCCCAACGGAATTTCTCAGTCATGGCCGGGGTCAGATTGACCATGGCTTCGATACCGCGGTTGGAGATCGCACCTGCATTGATGATCTGGCTGCTGTAGCCAGAAGAAGATGGCAGCGTCAAATTCATCAATTGGTTGCGGGTAACGCCATCGTAATAAGTAAGATCTGCAGTGATGCGACCATCAAAAAGACGAAGGTCCAAACCAACTTCCCAAGAGGTCGTTTCTTCCGGTAGCAGACTTGCATTGGCTAACTCATCACCCAAGGCGAAGCTAGGCTGTCCATTGAAAGGGAAGGTAATATCTGCCTGATTGTCTGCAATCCGCTTTTTGACGAAGTAGGATTGCAGTACATAAGGATTGGTATCATTACCGACTTGCGCTAAGCCACCGCGAACTTTGAGGAATCTGATGGCAGCTGGCATATCAAAGGCATCTGAAAGCACAAAACTCACACTCGCTGATGGATAGAAATATGAACGATTATCCACAGGCAAGGTCGAAGACCAGTCATTACGAGCGGTAAGGTCTAAGAACAGATAGTTGCGGAAGGAAAACTGCGCCGCGCCATAGATACCATTGATACGCTTGGCGGTGGTGTACTCTCGCGCATCGGGTAATCCTCTGGCATTGCTCACGTTGTAGATACCGGGGATCAAAAGTCCTTGCACATAGGTAAACTGATTGGAAACCGTATTGTGGAAGCGGTTAGCGCCTAGCAAAAGGGAAGCGTAAAAGTCCTTATTAAACTGCTTCTGAGCCTGTACGACTAAATCAAGGTTGTAGGTGTTGACTACATAATTGTCATGTACAAAACCACCTTGGCGGAGAGAAGAAGGATCTTTTAGGCCTGCGGCATAACGCTGCTCCCGCTGATCGGTATAGTAGTCAGTACCCGCACGCACAAAGGCGCTCAGCCAATCGGTGAAGTTGTAACTGATTTTAAAGTTACCGATCAGACGATCACGACGGTCGGTGTTGACATTGTCATAGAGATTGGCGTAAGGATTGTTTTGCCAAGCGGGTATGGGGGCAATCGGCCAGCCAAATGCTTCGCTATTGTTAGGATCAGCCGTATTGAGGATAAAGGATCCATCTGGGTTTTTATAATCGCGGAAGCGATCATAATCGATCTGGCGGCCATGCCAGTTGAACATGGATTGGAAGACGTTTTGGCCATCATAGCCCGTCAAAGGACGGTTTTTGCCTTGGGTCAAAACGTAGCTGACGCTAGAGACAATCTTAAGCTTATCGGTAACCTGAAGGCCTGACTTAAGCGCTATGTTGGTACGATTAAGCCCCGTATTGGGTAGGATACCTTTCTGGTCCATATTGGCCAGTGAGAAACGGAAGTTTGCGCGATCATTACCTCCAGAGATCGAAGCATTATTGACAAAGACATTCCCCGTTTCAAGGAAGTTTTTGATGTTGTCTGGATTAGCTACCCAAGGCACCTCTTCATTGAAGACATTGCGCTTGAGGCGTCCATCGAGTGGATCTCCCCAGCTTTCATCGACATCTAGATATTCAGGATAGTCAACCAAGCCATATCCGCCCTGCCCATACTCGTTTTGAAAGTCAGGTAGACGTAAAGGGGTTTGGACTGAATAGTTTGAGCTAGCTGTGATCCCAATACCACGGGTTCCGGCGCCGGACTTAGTCGTAATTACCACCGCACCGTTTTGGGCCCGAGAGCCATATAGCGCTACCGCAGTGGGGCCTTTAAGGACGGAGATACTCTCGATATCATCTGGGTTGATATCCTGGATGGCATTACCATAATCCGCACCACCTTGCTCTTCATCGCCGGCACGCGTGCCGTTGGCGGGTTCGTTGGTGCTATTGCGTGGGCTGGAAGAAAACTGAGTGTTGTCCAAAGGAATCCCATCCACGACGAATAGCGGCTGATTGTTGCCGAGTAGTGAGGAAGCACCCCGAATGACAATACGAGAAGATGCCCCCGGCGCACCAGAGGAACTAGTGATTTGCACCCCGGCGACTTTGCCAGAAAGAGAATTGACCAAATTGCTCTCCCGAGATTCAAGAATCTCATCGCCAGAGACTTCCTGGACAGAATAGCCTAGGGCTTTGGTTTCGCGCTGCACCCCGAGGGCAGTAATCACGACTTCGTCCAAGACTTGGACGGATTCGACCATTTGCAGGTCGACCACATCGCTACTCCCTAGCGTAATAGACTGGCGTTCAAAACCATACAGAGAAAAGATTAGGGTTCCCTCATTGCCGGGGACCGTTAAGGAATAGCGGCCATTTTCATCGGTGGCGGCACCTCGGTTGGTACCTTGCAGGATAACGGTTACCCCGATCAGGGCTTCCCCCTCTTCCGCCGCAGTTACGGTACCTGTGATGGTCCTTTGGGCTTGGAGCTGCGAAACGCAGAACAAACTCAACAGAACACTCCACAATAGTAGTTTGCTGTTCATAAAAATTAAGTTGAAGTGATAAATAGGTTCTCCATTACCGCTTGGAGCGGTAGGTTCCAGCTGCATTAGGCTGGCAGTCTTTCACTATGTTCCTTTTGAAATCGGGCAAAAAAGCCTCTTGCCACTGCGGTCAATGTAGGGCAAAATTGCCGCTTATGGCGGCCCAGGAGGGATATTTTAGACAAACGGAAGATTCAGGCCGTCAAAACGAATGAAGAAAACCTAATATTTGCCATGAGTTTCGCCGAATGACATTTTTTTCGCGATGAACGCATTTTTGCCCACGAACGACTGATTTTGCTAACAAACGGCTTTGAACTCAGGACTTGGCTTGGGGCTTTAAATTATTAGGCAATTTTGGCATAGGTGATTTTTTTCCGTGCTGGCAACCAAAATGGAATTGTTGAATTGTTGAGTTGTTGAGTTGTTGAGTTGTTGAGTTGTTGAGTTGTTGATTCAGGCATTCAAAAATTCAACACTTCAACCAATCAACCCTTAAACCAATCAGTTAGCAGGCCTGACAGCTTGACCAGTTTTGAATCCGCGAACTAGAGCGTAATTTAGCATTGGTGTGCCTTCGGGCTTAATTGAAATTTAAATGAAACTATTTCTACTACTTACGATAAGCATCTTTGCCATGACGAGCCTTTCAGCTCAAGACAATCCTTTGCCTTTACGCGAGATACCGCCGGCTCCAGAGACCTATAGTTCTGGCAGTGTTTTGGCACGCATGATTGAAGGATTAGGCTTTCGCTACTATTGGGCCACGGAAGGTTTACGAGCCGAAGATTTGACCTACAAGCCTTCAGATGACGCACGCAGTACGGACGAAACCCTAGACCATATCCTAGGATTAAGCTTTGCCGTTTATTGTTCTGCCAAAAGCATCCCACGAGAAAGTAAAGACCTGGGGGAATTGAGTTTTGAGGAAAAGCGCAGAATGACGCTTGAAAATCTCGCCCAAGCAGCCGAAATGCTCAGAGGAAAGTCTGAGGAGGAAGTAGCAGAGCTATCGATCATTTTTAAACGAGGAGAAAATGAATCAGAGTTTCCATATTGGAATATGATTAACGGCCCTATCGCCGACGCAATTTACCATACTGGTCAGATCGTTAGTTTTAGACGCGCCTCTGGCAATCCTACCCCTTCCGGCGTGAATGTATTTATGGGTACAGTCCGCGAGTAATCAAAAACTGAAATCATGGCTACTTTTAACGATATCATGACCCGAGGGATGGTGTTCTACGATGAGGAATACCTAAGCGAATGTAAGGAATTTTGCCGCATCCGCGATATTCATTATCTCCCTCATATCCATAGTAACAATCTCTGTTATTATTACGACCGTAATACCGGCAATTTTAAAAAGCAGCAGATCAAGGACCGTCAAACTGTGGGCTATGATGAGCCCGTTTTTGATACGAACTTGATCAATGACTTCGGCAATTACCAGGTCCTATTTGTAACAAAGAGTAAGCGCATCGTCGGGATCGTGCACATGTCTGATTATAATCGCGGCCCCGTCTATGATTATCTCTACAAAAAGCTATTCTTACTCGAAAAGGGGCTAGTACACCTTATCATTCAGTTTTCAGGTTTACGGAAGCGAGAGCTTTATAAGTTTTTAGAGAAGTCGCTACCCGAATCGGAAGCAGGCAAAAATCTT
>CAZHOC010000093.1:9519-10626 GCA_964534295.1 uncultured Bacteroidia bacterium
AAGACTTTAGAGGCAAAGGCATTTCGCTCAAGACGATTCTTGAATTGGTGCATGCCTATGAATTGGTCAAAATCAGGGAGGCTGATATCCATAAAATCATTGCTGTACGTAACAAAATCGCCCATAGTGATCAATTAGTGCCTCAATCAGCCCAAGACCCCATGCAGTTTAGCAGTAGTGCTTTTAGCCATTTGGTTCATGGTGTCAACTCCTTGGAGGTGGCTTTACGGCAGGTAGGCAACCGCTTATACTTTATGCAAGGTACGCTTGATGGAGACTTTTCAGGCTCTGTCATGCCTTTGGAAGATTATTTGTTTTTGTAGGAGATGAATCAACTCATTCGCACCACGCCCAAACATCCTGACTACCAAAGACTGGTCGCTGCATTGGATGCTTCGCTTCGCATTACTGACGGGGAAGAATTTAATTTTTACGCTCAGTTTAATAAATCCGACGAAATCAAATATGTGATTCTGGCCCAAATTGGATCAGAAATAGTGGGCTGCGGCGCGATCAAGGTATTTGATGAGGAACGGATGGAAGTCAAACGCATGTTTGTGGCCGAAACTCATCGTAATCAAGGTATTGCCTCGATTTTACTACGAGGGCTGGAAGCCTGGATTGTAGAGCTAGGCTATCAAAAAAGCATCTTAGAGACAGGCGTTCGGCAGCAGGCCGCAGTCAGACTCTATGAAAAAAATGCCTACCAGCGCATCCCCAACTATGGTCAATACAAAGGGCAGCCCAGTAGCATTTGTTTTGAAAAACAGCTAATCCAATAATCCCATGGACTTCGGTATTCAACTCTTCTCCCTGCCTCATACGCTTAATACTGATCTTGAATCAGCCCTGCAAATGCTTAGCGAAATGGGGTATAAAGAGCTCGAATTATTTGGGCCTTATCCATTTAGTGCCGAAGCAGCTAAACAGGAGTGGGAGATGCTGACCCCTATGCTAGGATTTAGTGGAAGTGGCTTCTTTGGAAGGAGTATCGAGGAGTTTTCAGCCTTGCTGAACGCTTACCACTTAAGCGTTCCCTCCATGCATACCGATTTACATACTTTGGAGAGCGCCATGCCTGCTTTGAGTAAAGCGGCCCAACAATTA
>CAZHOC010000094.1:0-10523 GCA_964534295.1 uncultured Bacteroidia bacterium
TGAGGTGAAAAGTCGCTATGACATAGACCTAAAACTCGCCAATGGTCAGGGCAATACCATCGTCTCAATTTTAGCGGCAGAATTAGAAGCAGGGCAGGGGAGTAGCGAGATTGACATGGTTTGGATCAATGGCGAGACATTTTATCAACTCAAGCAAATCAACGGCTTATATGGCCCATTTACGGATAAGCTTCCCAACTCAGAGTGGGTCAATCATGAGGATCCATTTATAGGCACTGATTTTCAACAGCCTATCAATGGAATGGAAGCACCATGGGGGAGTGTACAGCAGGCGATTATCTACAATAGTGAGATGATCAGTGAACCGCCCCAAAGCCTAGAGGAATTGGCCAGTTTTGTGGAGGCGAATCCGGGTCTGTTTACTATTCCTAACGAATTTACCGGCATGAGCTTGCTTAAGGCGATGCTGATGGACATAGCAGGTGGGCCAGAGGCCTTCAAAGGAGCGTTCGACGAAGACGTATACAACACCTACGCTCCTCAACTTTGGGAATATCTCAATCGTATCAAGCCTTACTTCTGGAAGCAGGGTGAAACTTTTCCGGCTCAATTAGCGGCCATGCACCAGATGTTTGCCAGCGGAGAATTGGCCTTCACCATGAGCATGAACGATAGCGAAGTCGATAATAAAGTCTTACAAGGGATTTTCCCGGGAAGTTCGCGCGCATACGTACCAGCCTTTGGTACCATCCGCAATTCGCATTATCTCGGCATCACTAAATTGGCGCAACACAAAGCTGCTGCTATGCTGGTGATTGACTTTTTGAGTTCGCCAGAGGCGCAATTGAAGAAACAAGACCCAACGGTTTGGGGGGATGGTACTGTGTTGGAGGTAGAAAAGCTTCCGGAAGAGATTCGCAGCCAGTTTGAAAACCTGCCTAGCCGCAAACTCGCTCCCAAAAGAGAAGATATGTTGCCCCGAGCTTTAATGGAGCCCGATCCTGAATATATGATCCGCATCTCTAAGGACTTCCGCAAGTATGTGATTGAAGGCTAAGATGTACAAAGCCCTTGGCATATCCTGGTTTTTACTTTTGACGGTCTTGCCTTTGGCGGCAGGCCTAATCTATGCTTTGCTTTATAGCTTGGGCTTAGCCGGGATTTTGGGCAATGGCTTTACACTAGAATATTGGCAAAGCGTCTTTGCTGAGGGGGTGGTTTGGCGCTCTTTGGGCTACAGTGCGTATATCGCTACGGCTTCTATGGGCTTAGCTTGTCTGCTAGCCTTGGGTTTAGTGATAAAGCTCAGGACTGCCTTTCAAAAAGGGATCCTTTCCTATGTCATCTACTTTCCGCTCGCTATTCCTGCTATGGTTGCAGCTTTCATTAGCTTCCAATTGCTTGGCAAGGCAGGGCTGTTTTCTAGACTTACTTATGCTTTCGGTTTGACGGAAAGTCTTCAATCCTTTCCCGACTTGGTCAATGATTTCTGGGGCATTGGCATCATTTTCTCTCATAGCCTCATGGCTTTTCCCTTCTTATTGTTGCTATTTCTTGGGACTTACGAAGGCGAAAGGCTAGGGGAGCTAAAACAGATCGCCAAAACCCTTGGGGCAGGGGAGGGATATATCAGCCGTAAAATAGTAGCGCCTATATTGCTCAAGCGAAACTTTGCTGCCATTCTGCTCTATTTCATTTTTGTGCTGGGTTCTTATGAAATCCCATTACTCTTGGGGAGAGAAGCGCCGCAGATGATTTCTGTGCTCACTATCAGAAAGCTCCAGCGCTACGACCTGCTAGACAAACCAGAGGCTTATATCATTGCTTTGATTTACTGTGTTTTGGTGCTCACGGCCATGGTGATCAGTCTCAAGCGCTCCAAAATATTGCAAAAGAATTGATGCAAAAAGGATTTACATATCTGCTTGCAGCGCTGATTTTGCTGCCTTTTAGCCTACTGTTGCTCTTATCGCTCGCAGCTGCTTGGAGCTTTCCTAGCATATTGCCTGATGCCTGGACAGCCGAGCATTGGGCAAGACTGTTTCAGTTAGACAGCGATTTAGGGGAGAGTTTATTGTTATCGATTGGCATTTCTTTGTTTGTGGCCACAGTGGCGACCATTAGTGGTTTTTTGACGAGCAGATTTATTGCTTATTCCCCCTTCAGGGAACGCTACCTCATTATGGCCTATTGCCCCTTTGTGCTTTCCCCCGTGGTTTATGCGGTCTGTATTCACTTCTTTTTCATCAAAATGGGACTCTCAGGGCACATTGGAGGAGTTTTGATCGGGCAATTGATTATTGCTTATCCCTTCGCTGTCATCATCTGCCATGGTCATTGGAATGAACGCATCAAATCTATGGAGCAATTAGTTACCACTTTAGGTGGGAGTAGGAGGGAGGCCTTTCAAAAGGTGATCTTGCCACTCTCTCAGGGGATTCTCCTTGTTTGTTTCTTTCAGTGTTTCCTGATCTCATGGTTTGAGTACGGCCTGACTACGCTGATCGGGGTAGGCAAGGTGCAGACGATGACGCTCAAAGTATTTCAATATATCAATGAAGCAGATATCTATCTCGCAGCATTGAGTAGTTGGCTTTTGTTTTTACCACCGGCAATTCTGCTCTGGTTCAACAAACGCTTTGTTTTCAGAGAAGTTAATGTCGCTTAATTATATATGTTAGTTATGTTAACAGTGTTAGTGGAAATTTTTCCTAAAAAGTTCAGACTTTCAGTATGATTCATTGCGAAAGGCTAAATAAACGTTTCGGAAGCGAGCAGGTACTAGAGGAGGTGAGTTTCAGCCTTGCTGAACGCGAGACCCTAAGCGTCCTCGGACGATCGGGTAGTGGGAAAACTACGCTCCTTAAGATTTTGGCGGGTTTAGAAAGCGCTGATGAAGGGGAGATTTTGCTAAATGGCCAACGTATCAACGAACAAAGTCCCCAGGAGCGTGGCATAGTGTATCTCTACCAGGAAGCCCTGCTTTTTCCCCATTTAAATGTATTTGAAAACCTTGCTTTTGGTTTACGGCTGCGCCGAACGCCTAGCCCTGAGATAAAGAGGGCTGTAGAAGAAATGCTGGCACGTTTAGGCCTTTCAGAGCAAGCCAGTAAGATGCCACATCAGCTTTCCGGCGGGCAAAAGCAAAGAGTCTCTTTTGGTCGCGCCTTGATTATCAATCCTAAGGTGCTGCTGCTCGACGAACCCTTTGGTGCCTTGGATGTGGAGACCAGGTCCTCTATGCAAGCGTTCCTCAAAGAGGTAAGCCTAGAATATCAAATCACTGCCATCTTTGTTACCCATGACCTCAAAGAAGCCCTTCTAATGGGCGACAGGATCGGCTATATGCGAACTGGGAAGCTAGATATCTACGATTCCAAAGAAGCATTTGTCCAAGATCCACGCACCGAAGCCCAATCTGAGATTGAGTTCTGGAAAAGATACCAGAGCTAAATGAATTACGGTCCCTAAGCTAAATTAACCCTCAAAACTACCCTCATGATTCGAGCATTGCTTATCCATAATCACATCGAAGGTCTTAGCGAGACTTATCAGTCCAATGAGTGGGTGCAATATGATACTGCCTTTGTGGAAAAGGACTTTGCGCCTGATTTGACACCCTATGATCTGTTAATTGTTCCTTGTGGGACCGATCAAATTGCGATGCTTAAGATCAAAGAAAAAGTACGAGCGTTCCTCGAAGAGGGCAAAACAGTTTTTTGCTTTGACGGCTGGTTTACCGATTGGATTCCCCAAAACCGCTGGCTTATGGATAATAGTCGTAAGTCAATTGATGTCCGTTATTACCTCAAAGAGGATCCTTTGAATTTGTTTGAGGGTGTAGAGCTCGATGCGCTCATTTACTCCAATGGTATCAGTGGCTGGTGGGCTTGTGGCTATATCGAGCCTGCTCCTGAGGCTGTCGTATTACTAGAGGATACTTGGCAAAGACCTATAATGGTCATGGATCAAACTAGCACTGCTGGCACCATTATTATGACCGCCAGCGGCCCTCTCTCAGATAAAACTTATGGCACCACAGATGATGAGCAAAGCGAATCTAGTATTGGTCGCCTATATCGCAACCTCCTGTCTATCGTTCAGAAACAAGCAGTCTAATTACTATCCAAACTGAAAAATCATGCAAAAGATAGGATTAATATTCAATGGGGTATGGTCCCATTATGCTTTCGCCAAGGCTACAAAATACCGCGAGCTATATGAGTTGATCTATGTTTACGAGCTCTCCGAGGAACGCTTGGCCCATTTGCAGGCATTGGTCATTCCTTTTCAGTCCAATCAACATGAGCTTAGTCTGCGTAAAGAGCTGATATACAAATTCTTAAGCCAAGGCAACAAAGTCTTTGTTGAAGGGGATAGTTCCCCCAATTGGTTGGAGGCAAAATGGGAAGATAGACCGGTCAATAATTACTGGTGGGTAAAAGATCCCCATAACCCACCTGTTGCAAACACAAATTTCGAACATCCCATCTATCAAGGGCTCAATGCTCGCCATAGTTGTTGGCATACCCATGGTGCTTACACTGCTATTCCTTCTGAAGCTACTATCATTCAGACGAATGCGGATGAAGAAGTAATTAGCTGGGAGACCCATCAGTATGGAGGGACGCTATTCGCAACGACATTGGATCCAATAGTGGAGCATGGTGTCCAGCAAATAACGCATCTCGACAATTATGTCGACAAGCTTACCCAATGGCTTTGTGATATAAAGCCCGAGGGCAAATTCGAAATACTCAAGGAGGATTATGGGGTTAAGGCATGGCCTAATTAGGCTCGTCCTCGATCAAGAAAAATCCGTCTTCTTCCTTATCAAAGTGGGCCATATAACGAGGCTCGCTAATAAGGTTAAGCTTTTTTTCTTGTCTAAACTTCATGTACTCTAGAAAATTTAAAACTTCCTTCTGGAGTTTTGGATCAAGGTTTTCGTAAGCAGCAAGGAGGTTTTTGTTCTTCCAAGTCATAATTAAACTTAGCTAAGGGAGATAATCTGTAAGCAAATAGCACAATTGCCGGCCAAGAAAGTATGCATGCAGAGAAAACGGTCTATTTCCGCTATTGAATAGCTCAAATCGAGCATTGATCGGATTTGTGGATATTACACATGTAAAACCATTTACCCGGGAATGACTTTTAAGCGGAATTGTGGTCAAATGATTAACTTGCAATCCGATTTACGATAATCCTCTATGAAAATACTTATTGCGGGAGCCGGTGAAGTAGGTTTCCATGTTGCAAAAATCCTCGCTCAGGAGGAACACGACATTATCCTCATAGACAAAGAACAAGAACGCCTTAGCCACATCGAATCTCACCTTGATGTAGGTACTATTAGAGGTAATTCTGTATCCATAAAGTTGTTAGAAGAAGCGGGAGTGGAAGATGCAGACCTGCTGATCGCGGCTACTTCTTCGGAAGAAACCAATATTACCACTGCCATCATTGGCAAGCATCTTGGGGCTAAGCGTACGATCGTGCGTATCTCCAATCCAGAATTTCAAATCGAGAAGGAAAAGATCGATATGGCCAATCTTGGGATTGACAATATGGTCTTCCCAGAGGATTTGGCGGCATCAGAGATCATTCGTTTGGTCAAACGCTCTGGTTTGACGGACTCTTTCGAATTTGGTGGGGGACGTTTATTGTTGACGGGCATGACCTTAGAGCCGGGCGCTCCTTTTGATGGGGTCAACATGATAGAAGCGGTCAAAATCAATCCCAAGGTTAAGTTTACTGTCGTAGCCATCCAACGCAATGGCAAGACCATCATTCCCCGCGGAGATTCGGTTTTCCAAACAGGCGATCACGTTTACTTTATCAGTCGCCCTGAATGTGTGGACCCGATGATGACCATGGCGGGTAAAACCCGCGAGAAGATCAAGAATATCATGATTTTGGGCGGTGGTTTGATTGCCAGACTCTTTGCGAAGCAGATGCAATCTAAATTCAATATCCGCTTGATTGACAAGGATAAGGAAAAGTGCTTCCGTTTGGCCGAAGAATTGCCTGAAGCCTTGGTGATTTGTGGCGACGGTAGCCAGGTGGATTTCCTTGAAGAAGAGGGAATCAACGATATGGATGCCTTTATCGCCTTGACAGATGACTCTGAAACCAATATCATTTCTTGCCTAGTGGCCAAAAACCATGGCGTCAAAAGCTCTATTGCGCTAGTAGAAAATATCGACTATATCAGCCTTTCTCAAAACATTGGCATCGATACTTTGATTAATAAGAAGATGATTGCCATCAACAACATCTTTCGTCATGTCCGCCAAGGGATGGTGGTTTCATTGACGAGTTTGCATGGAGTTGATTCTGAGGTGCTAGAATTTGAGGTGCACAACAACTGTAGAGTTGCCAATGTGCCCATCAAAAAGCTAGCGTTTCCAAGAGAGGCCATCATTGCAGGTGTCATCCGTGGCGAGGAAAGCTTTATCGCTGGTGGAGATACCTTTATTGAAGAAGGCGATAGGGTAGTGGTCTTTACACTGCCAGGCGCTGTGCACAAAGTCGAAGAATTTTTTAAATAATGGCAAGAGGAAAAAGAAATTGGTGGAAATGGGTACTAGGTATTCTAGGCGCTCTTATTCTGATCTTAGTGGCGGGCATATGGATCCTCAGTGAACCAATGCCAGAAGGAGTAGAAGGTCCAGAGGCGGATTTGATGGCGGAAAGGATGATGGATGCTGTCAATCATGAGGCTTGGGACACTACTGAGGCCGTTAGTTGGACATTTGAAGCCGTTGAACCACATCAACATCTTTGGGACCGAAAGCGCCATTTTGCGAAGGTTTGCTGGTCAAACTATGAAGTCCTAGTCAATATCAATGAAAAGACTGGTGTAGCTTATGCCATGGGTGGCAAACTCGATGGTAAGGAGGGAGATAAACTAGTGGAAACCGCTTGGAAGTATTGGGTAAACGATGCCTTCTGGCTTAATCCTATCGTTAAGGCCTTTGATCCCGGAACAAGTCGTTCTGTTGTTACCACGGAATCTGGCGAAAAAGCTCTGATGGTTTCTTATAGTTCAGGAGGGGTAACTCCCGGCGACTCCTACCTTTGGTATCTCGATGAAGATGGACTGCCCTACCAATGGAAAATGTGGGTAAAGGTCTTGCCCATCAAAGGCGTGGCCATCACTTGGGAAGATTGGGTTACCCTTGACACTGGTGCTAAAGTGGCAAGTAGTCATAAAGCAGGTTCAATGGGGGTGCCGATTGGCGATATTCAAGGCGGTACGCTGGCAGAACTCGCTCCGGGCCCAGATCCTTTTGCTGCTTTAATGGAGTAAGCTTATCGTTCTGCGAAGCAGAACGCTTATAAATAACATGTCGAATGCTGAAAGGGTTTACTCCTTCTGCATTCGACATTTTTAATTGAAGATTTTGCCTCCCTATGCAGCCAGCTTTCGACTTGAACGATAAATCATGGCTCCAAAAGCTAAACAACCAATTATCAATATCCCCATAGCTAGGTAATGAAAGCAAAATGGCTCTGCGCCTTCAAAATCGCCTTTGATACGAGCTACATAAGTAATAATCATTACGATGCTCACATAGTAAAAGTAGGTCAATTGGAATGCGAGTTTTAGGCGACTCAAGATAAAGGGAGCCGCTACGATCATTAGGTAAGCCAGTGCACCGCCAGTAAGCTTTACTGGGACTAGCGGAATATCATTTAAATAGACATTGGTGGCTAAGAAACCGAAGTGAATCAAGTGCAAAACCGCAAATAAGCTAAGCAAATTAACGAGCCATGGATTCTCTTTTATTGGCTTAGGGTGGGAACTGGCAAATACGTAAAAGGTGCCTATAAAGACCAAGGCCGATAAACGACCTGAATAGCGAGCTGCATGTCTAAATGCCTCTCCTAGATCTGGATGCATGAGATAACAGCTCAAAAAGATCAGCATTTCTGCTATTATCCCTAAAAGCAATAAGTTGCGTAAAGACTTCCCCATCGTCGTAGTAGTTTCCTACAACTTAAGTTCTTTAACGGCGCTAAACAAGCTAGCTAAGCTCGACTATTCAATTACAAATGTATAGCCAAAAGCAAAGCGCAAAGTGTTACGTAATGGGTTTCTTTGGCCTGCCCAGACGTATGACATATCCATTCGGAGTCCCACGATGCCGAGGCTTCCCCCCAAGGTTGCATAATTACGATTGCCAAACTCGGGAGTCTCTAAGAAAGCACCGCCTCTAAGCGCGGCGAGGATTTGATAGGGCCCTGTGATACGTGCTTCTGTTCCTAATTGCCAGTTGATGGACCTGAATTCTTCTCCCAAAGGAGCATCTGTAAAGGAGCCAAACATTCCACTGAGTAGCGGCAAATCACTACGACCACCTTCGCTAGGCACCATCAATTTTTGGCCTTGCAGGCCAAAGTCTATTTCAAAGTTGTATTGATCATCCATTTTGTACTCAATCCCTTCCATTATGCCGAAGGCAAGGTTGATCGGAATAAAATCCCGCTCAGCAGTAACGGCATTATAGCTTATCTTAGGTCCAAGATCGAGTATGGACACTCCCCAGCTTGAGCGTAAACTCAGTCCGTCGGAAATGCTGTGCCTTTTTTGATAATAGATACCCATATTTGCCGCTATGGATCTCACTTTTGCTTCACCATTTATATTGGTAGCTCTATTGACCAAATCTGATTCAAAATATTGTAGACCGATTCCTGCGGATAGATTATCCGTAATGCGGAGTGCCACACTGCCACTAATTTGCTGTTCTACGGGCCTTGCTGTACCTATCGGCTGACCTAAGCCATCAACTAGTTGGATTTCCCCTAAATCAAATCGTCTCGCATTTAGGCCGATTCCTAAGCCATCAATTGAACCAAAGAAGTTTAGATCTGTAAGATGAATATCAGGTATCCCAGCCGCCCGCAACCAAGGAGTATAGGCTAAATTTCCGCCGAATAGGTTTTGATCCCGTGCCAATAAAGCTGGATTCATTTGATTGGCGGTGCCATAATATTGGGGAGCTGCCACTACTCCCAATTCCCCCATTCCTGCACCTACAGGATCATTATGAAGGCTCAAAAAAGGGACAGCGGTGGTGATAGTCTTGGTGCCAGTTTGTTGGGCGTAGCCAAAAAGGCAAAGCGTTAGACCGAAGGTCAAAAGAAGAAAGTGTTTCATGTGCGGAGTGAAAATGGGGGTTAGAAAAAGAATGTGCTATTGATTGGCTTGACGTGAAGATGGCGATAAATGTTACACTCTTCCAAGCCCAAAATCAATGCATTAAGCGGTTAACCCCTTAGTTTTTTAGGTATAAATACCCTTGGATAGCCTCAGGATATTAGTCTTATTGGAATTGGTAAATCACTACATGCGATCGATAAATATCTGCTAAACAAGTATTTACAATATGATTTCGTCCTAGCCCAGAACGCCAAAACAGTCATTATTTTTTAGTAACAGCCTAAATAAAATTTTATGAAAACGACTAAATGGGGTAGCCTAAAACTACCTTACACACTACTTATTGCTTGTCTTTTGACGATGAGTTTTAGCTCCCTTATAGCCCAAGAAGACGCGGAAAAACCTGTTTTTGTAACCATCCAGTACATGAAGGTTGAGCCCAGCAATATTGACAACTACCTAGAATTGGAAAGCCTATGGAAGAAAATGCATCAAGCTCGGGTTGAGTCAGGTGAGCTTTTATATTGGGGATTACACCAAGTGGTTTCTCCCACTGGCACCGATGCGGAGTATAACTTCACCACTGTCAACCTTTACGAAGGACAAGAAGCCTTAGCCGCCCATTATGAAGGAAGCATACCTGAAAGTATGACAAAGCTTTATACCGAGGACGAAATGAAAATCATGCAAAGGACCAATGAAATTCGAGATTTGGTCAAAGAAGAAGTTTATGTTCGAACCCTTCGAGTAACTGATGGGAAACCAGGTGCGAATATCATTGTAACTAATTATATGGAACTATTGGGAGACGCGACCCCGGCAGATCACACTGAGATGGAAAAGGTCTGGGAAAAAATCCATCAAGCGCGGATAGATGATGGTAATATGAAAGCCTGGAGTAGTTGGGATATGGTGTTGCCAATGAATACTGATATTAGACACCAATCCATTACCGTAGATTTTTATGAAGACATGTCTCAATGGATGGCGCCTTTTTATGAAAAGTATTTTGCCCAAGTATATCCGGACATGGATCTCGCTAAGTTCGCTTCCGAAATGGAGGCTGTCTTTAGCCGTTATAGAGTAGATATTCAGATGCGTATCGACGGTACCGAATAGGTATTTTTTGTTGATATATTGATGGCCAGCAGGGTAATTGCCTTGCTGGTTTTTTTTTTCATTGAGCTGAACTAATACAAGTGCTTTAATATTCTGTTTTTCCTTCTGCCTCTTCCCATAACCTAAATATTTCCAATCCCTCATCCCTTAGCAAAGGCATCATCGGAATCTTTCTTTCTAAAGGAGCTACCTCTATTTCATCGTAAATAAAGCTATCATCAAAGCCAATACCTGCAGCATCAATTTGGGTATTGGCGTAATAGACTTTGGTTGC
>CAZHOC010000095.1:0-10482 GCA_964534295.1 uncultured Bacteroidia bacterium
TGAGCGATCGTTATATCTCTGACCGCTACTTCCCTGACAAAGCAATCGATGTGATGGACGAAGCTGGTAGCCGTGTGCATATCACCAATATCCACGTACCGCAAAGCATCCTCGACCTTGAAGGCAAGATTGAAGAAGTAAAAGAAAGTAAGAATCGGGTAGTAAAGAGCCAAAAGTATGAAGAAGCAGCTCAGCTACGCGATCAAGAAAAACGCTTATTAGAAGAACTTGAGCACGCCAAATTGGAGTGGGAAGAGGAAACTAAAAACAAGCGCTATACCGTCTCTGAAGAAGATGTAGCATCCGTCGTCTCTATGATCACTGGCGTACCAGTAACGAAAGTAGCCGCAGGTGAAATCGCCAAACTACGTCAAATGGGCCAACAGCTCAAAGATGTGATCATTGGTCAAGACAATGCCATCGAAAAACTAGTCAAAGCGATTAAGCGTTCCCGACTAGGGCTCAAAGATCCAGAAAAACCTATCGGATCATTTATCTTCCTTGGTCAGACTGGGGTTGGTAAAACCGAATTGGCGAAAGCACTCGCTCGCTTTATGTTTGATTCTGATGATGCGCTCATCCGTCTCGACATGAGTGAGTATATGGAGAAATTTACCGTATCGCGCCTGGTTGGCGCCCCTCCCGGATACGTTGGATACGAAGAAGGTGGCCAGCTTACAGAGCGTGTCCGTCGTCGTCCATACTCTGTCGTCCTGCTAGATGAGATTGAAAAAGCTCACCCAGATATCTTCAATATCCTCTTGCAAGTACTTGATGATGGTATCTTGACTGATGGTCTAGGTCGCCGCATCGACTTCAAGAATACGGTCATCATCATGACTTCTAATATTGGGGTATCTCAAATTCAGAGCTTCGGAGCCCAAGGTCTTGGTTTTGAAACCAAAGCCCGTACCGATCAGGCTGATGAGATGATGCGTAGCACCATCGAAGGAGCCATGAAGAAGGCCTTCCGTCCTGAATTCCTCAACCGTATTGATGAGGTTATCATCTTCAACGAGTTGGAGAAAGAGCACATCATGGAGATCATCGATCTTCAGCTCAAGAGCGTGTTCGCAAGAATCGAAGAAAAAGGTTTCTTCATCGAGCTCACCGACAATGCCAAGGACTATATCGCCGAAAAAGGCTTCGACAAGAAGTTTGGTGCTAGACCTTTGCAGCGTGCCATCCAGAAATATCTAGAAGATCCTATCGCAGATGAGATTCTAGAAAGTGATGCCGTACCTGGTGATACGATGAAAGTCGATTACGATAAGAAGGCTGAAAAGATCTCTGTTTCAATCAAGAAGACTCCAAAGAAAAAAGGAGGCAAGAAAGCGGAAGCAGATAAGCCTGAGACCACTTCTGAAGCTCCAGAATCAGAAGAATAAACAATATTTGTCAACTTTTTGAAGGGTTGAGTTGTTGAATTATCTGACTTGTCTCAGATTCGACAATTCAACCCTTCTAGTATTATATATTGCGTTTATGAGTAAATCTACCCTCATATTGGGGGCTTCGACAAAACCGTCTCGTTACGCCTACCTTGCCTCTGAGCGTTTGCAAGAAGAAGGGCATGAAGTAATTGCCCTAGGTAAACGATTAGGCGATACAGCTGGCATAGCGATTCACGACAATCCAGATACTTTAGACCTCCCTGAGGATCTCGATACCGTTACCTTGTATCTAAATCCGCAGAGGCAGGAGGAGTATTACGATTGGTTGATTAAGCTGAAACCCAAAAGAGTCATCTTTAACCCAGGGACGGAGAACATGGAACTTGCTGATAAACTAAGAGAAGCAGGTATCGAAGCAGTCTTTGCTTGCACCTTGGTCATGCTAGCAAGTCGCATGTATTAGGCTTTCAGCATCTTTACTTTTCTTTCCTATTTAGCTGGAATTAAGTATCTTCCGAAAACGCATAGGTTTATGGAATCTAAGCTCTCCTCTAAAGTTACATCTGGTATTAGGGTCAACGTCCGTTCGGCCTATATCAGAGACGAATCATCTCCCAAGCACCACTACTATGTGTTTGCTTACCAAGTAGAGATCATCAATGAATCAACTCAAGCCGTCCAGCTCAAATCACGTGAATGGCATATTACGGATGGCGTTGGAGTCAAAAGAACCGTTAAAGGTGAGGGTGTAGTAGGTAAACAGCCTCATATCGCCCCTGGCGAGATTCATCGATATGTGAGCGGATGTCATTTTCAAACTAGCGTTGGCAAAATGGAGGGTCACTACAATATGCTGCGTCCTGACGGTAGTAATCTGAAAGTCCAGATTCCTCCATTTACGATGATAGTTCCGCATTTGAACAACTAATCTTCATGGTCAAAATTAAGGCTACTTACGACGGTCATTTACGTACGACCGCTACCCACATACCTTCTTCCAATTCCCTGTTTACTGACGCTCCTACCGACAATCACGGCAAAGGAGAAGCATTTTCCCCCACAGATTTAATTGCCACCTCTACCCTCACCTGTATGATGACCTCTATGGGTATCGTAGCGCAAAATAACGATATCGCGATGGGGAAAGTCAGTGGTGAAATTGAGAAGATGATGACGCCCGCGCCAAGGCGCATAGCACGCTTACAGGTTGAATTAGTATTCGAAGGGCATAACCTCAGTGATACGGATAAAGGCTTGCTAGAAAACGCCGCTTTGAGCTGTCCGGTGACGCGTTCTCTCCACCCAGATGTGATCGTTAATCTAAAATTTCGCTACGAGTAAGTTACATTTTTTCTAGGCTAGGTTACCAAGAGTTGTAAGCATATAACTCGAACACCTAATAATAGAAAAATGAAAAAAATTATTGCACTCGCCTTCGTTATGTTGGCAATGGTTGGATTTACTCAAGCTCAAAACATCGCTGGTACTTACAAAATGAACTTCAAGTCTGGTACGCAAGTTTACACAGACCGTACTCCAGCACGCGCTTCTTTTTCTGGCTCTACTACCTTTACAGTTACTCAAACTGGAGACGAAATCACAGTAACCCTACAAAACTATGGTGGCAAATGGTCTACTCACCGCATGAGCGGCCGTGTAGGTAACAACAAATTTCTTGCAGTATTGCCTAGTGGTAGCAAGTCTGTTTACATGATCCAAGGCACTATCAAAGGCAACACCATCACTGGCGAATATGTATACGCTCGTTATGGCGATGGCAACAGTGGGATCGTACCTGGATGGACCAAAGTAAGCTATACCGCAACCCGCCAGTAAGCTTTTTAGCAAAGCTAAAGACCGAAAACGACTTAGGCGATCAAGTAATCTTGATCGCCTAAGTCGTTTTTATACGTTGAGCTTCTATTGAATCACTTTCTCTGCAGCAGCAACGATTGCGTCGGCGCTAATGGAAAAGTGACTGGCCTGGTATATCGGCTTACCATCACGTAGCAAGATCGCTTGAGGAGATTGATGAGGCACCCCAAAATCTGCGGCAACGGCATTAGAGATAGAACGATAATTAATCAGATCAAGATAGTGTAGGTCTGCTACTCCGTTTAGGGCTTCAGTCTCAGCTTGCACTTGGTGCCAAGACTGGGCAGAGATCCCACATCTAATACTATGCTTGAAGATTAATTGTGGCCGCTCGAAAGAAGCCTTTTCAAGTTTTCTTAGCTGAGAGCTTTTCTCCAGCTGATTCCAATGTTGCATAAAAATTACAATATCACTTATGGTTGCCTACCTTTGTGGCTTGGCAGGTTTTTCCTGCATAGCAACCAGTAGTACTCATAACTGTAGCTAATGTGAACATTAGTAGGAAGGCGACGAAGATTTGCTTATAACGCTTCATAAGGACTAGATTAATAATGCTTGTGATCAGTCAAATTACGCATTTGTACGTAAAGGTAAAATTTATCGCATAGAGATGAGTCTAGAAGATTGGGAAATTCTAACACATGATAAGATTCGCGCATTGATTGAAGCGAATAAAGAGACTGATCCGATTCGCTTTGCGTTAACCCATAATAACAACGCGTTTCCGCTGGCTTTAGTTTCGACTCAGTTAAAATCTCTGCAAAAAGCACGTCTCAAACTCCCATCTTGGTACAAAATATCCGCAATCTTACCTCCCTTAGCTCTCGAACAATGCAGCAGTGAAGCTACCGCAAAGCTCAAATCCCATAGTGGCAAAATTGCGCTAGACCTTAGTGGGGGGCTCGGTGTAGACAGTCATTTCCTTAGTCAGGGATTTGACCATCTCATCTCCCTCGAACCCCAAAAGGACCTCTCTGCGATCCAGAGGTATAACCTACAACTGCTAAAAAACCCGAAAGTTGAGGTGATAAATCAGGATGCGGAAAGTTTTTTACAAGCTTATGATGGGCCGAAATTTGATCTAATCTATGTCGATCCTTCTCGACGTGATCATCAAAACCGACGCATCAATGCGTTGACCGAAGGTGCACCCAACATCACTCAACTCATGCCGCTTATACGGCAGCATGGGCATCAATTGCTGATCAAAGCTTCTCCCCTACTCGACTTAGCTGAGGCACATCGTCTTTTCCCTACATTGAAAGAACTTATTGTTGTCTCCAAGGACAACGAATGCAAAGAAGTACTCATTTGGCTTGATAAACTGTCTCCAGCACGACCAGAGGAGCTTTCTGAGGCGGTTTTGCGGCTCAAGATGATCAGGCAAGCTAAGCTCCACGAGTATCAATTTCCGTATCCTTTGGTTGAGGAGGACGGCTTCGCCGAACGCTCATCCCAGCCCGCATTCTTAGCAGAACCAGATGTCGCTTTTTACAAAAGTAGGTCCACCCGGCAGTTGCTAAGCCAAATCGAGCAAGAGGGCCTCTCCCTTCCTTATAAAGATGGATATATCCATTCCGAACAAGCACTCTCGCCCTCCTTTCCAGGTCGACAGTTTAGGGTCATAGAAATGATGCCTTACAAACCCAAAGCCATCAAAAAGTGGCTCAAGGCTAAAAAAATCAAGCAACTCAACATCAGTAAAAGGAATTTCCCTGATACGGTAGCCCAAGTGCGTAAACAGCTACAGCTATCAGAAGGGGGAAAAGAGTTTTTGCTCCTCAGTTTATACCAAGGAAATCGTTATGCCTTCTTCGCAGAACGCATTCAATAATTCAACAAATTAAGCCCTGAACAATTTTATTACAGTTCTTGATACGCTGCCAAGCAGAAATCAACACTTTGCTTGACATAATCAGCCGAAAAGTCAAAACGGATACCCGCCGTTTGATAGATTTCTCGAATCGTATGAGTGTACCCCAAAGCAAGGGCATCTAAATATTGCTGCAAGCCTTGCTGAGGATTCTCCTTATAGTTTTTCCATACGGCCAAGGCTCCCAACTGAGCAATTGCATACTCGATATAGTAGAAAGGCACATCAAAGATATGGCCTTGCTTGAGCCACATAGTGTCCATCATTTCCACATAGCCCGTCCAATCGACCACATCTCCATGGAAGCGACGATAAAGATCACTCCAGGCAGCGTTTCGCTCAGCGGCAGTGTGATTAGGGTTGTCGTATATCCACTGCTGGAAGGCATCTACTGTCGCGATCCAGGGGAAGACAACGATACAACGTTGGAGTTGGTTTTTCTTTGCCCGCGCTAATTCTTCCTCATCGCCATAAAACTCGGCATACCCATCCAGACTCAACAATTCCATGCTCATGGCCGCTAATTCTGCCACTTCTGAAGGAGTACGTTTGAGTGCGTTGAGGGAAATATCACGCGTCAAAAAAGAGTGTACGGCATGGCCACTTTCATGAAGCATCGTGATTACATCAGTCTGAGAACCGGCAGCATTCATAAAAATAAAAGGCACGCCCACTTCCATCAGCGGATAATTATATCCCCCAGGTGCCTTACCTACTCGACTATCCAAATCAAGATAACCCATATGGTTCATCAGGCCAATCATCTCACCAAGTTCAGGCTTGAGTCCGCTGAGTACACTGATGGCTTTGGTAAGTAGCTCATTAGCCTCATCAAAAGGCTTAAGCGGCTCATCGCCAAAGATATCAACGCTTTGATCCCAAGGTCTTAAGACTTCAAGGCCTAGCTTCTCGCGACGCTCTTCCATCATTTGCTCATAGACAGGTTTCACGACCTTTTCTACCGCTTCATGAAAGGCATAGGTATCGCTCAGTTTATAATCAAAGCGGCCCATTTGATCAAACTTGAAGCTAGTAAAGCTATCATAGCCTGCATTTTGAGCCATCTGGTGCCGCAGCTTTACCAGCTGATCAAATATATTTTGAATGGATTCCGCATCGTCTAAGCGGCGCTTAGCGGTTTTTTCCCAAATCTCTTGGCGAAGCGCCCGGTCTCGGGACTCCATAAACTTACCCGCCTGCTGCAAAGTAATCTCTTGACCTTCATGTTCGATGGTCATCTTACCAGAGATAGCCCCATATTCTTGTGAGACACTTTGGTCTTTCGCTTTAAGCTCTACATTTTCTTTGCGGAAGAGATTGATTTCTCTTTCTAGCTGGCGAGTATAGGTCCGGTATTTTTGAGGATCTAGTCTAGCAAAATGTGGGTTGGCTACGATTTTACGATTGAGTTTGTCTTCGTAAACCGAGAGGTGAGGCATGATTTCCTGCACGAAGACTTGATAACTTTGACGCAGGCTTTCATCCTGAGTATCACAAGTCATTTTGATATGCCTCCAAGCAAAGTCCTCCGCGACTACTGAATCTAATTCATTGATTTGTCTCAGAAATGCCTCGAGGCTTTCAACAGAGTCTGGTTCTTGCGCAATCAAAAAGTCATAATGTGGCTTAAGATCTTCCCAACTCTTGATTTCAAAATCATAAGGGATAAATGTACGCTTGGCTTTATGGTCGCCGATTTCCAGTAACTCCTTCATAAAATTTACTCTTTGAACTTCAAATTTAAGAAACCTTGGGAGGGTTTGGAACTTTGCAGGTAGATAACAAAAAAAGAACCTGGTATAATTACTTACACCAGGTCTTCTTTTCCGCTATAAGCGGCAGCTAAACGTGCTTTTCCCTAACACGTTTGCAATATGAGCACGTTAAAGCAGCATTTCATGGACGTTTTTGCAAAAAAGTAACGTTAGAATTTCACCAAAAAGTGATTTGTTTCTAACAATCCGCATTCTCTTCAAAAACAACAAAAACACAAATTACTGACTATCAATAAATTACACCAAATAAGCGTTCTGCGAAGCAGGAAAAAAAGTCAAAAACGGTAAATAATAGATGTAAAAATCTTCATGTTTTTATTACTTTTTTTTTCTACTCCTGTCTCTTAAACCTATCAAACCCCTCCACTGAAAAGCTATTTTTTAGCCTTAATAAGGAGCTGCGACAAGTCTAGCCTTAAGCTCAGATTAGAATTTCTTTAATTTTCTTCCCGTGGAAATAATCTGCAAAAAGTAACGTTAGGAGTCAGGTTATACCGCTATTTTCCCTGCACTCTTCATACCACATACTTAAACACAATAATCACAACTCACTGTTTTATAAGCATTTACCCAAATCATTGCTTACCGCCTACTGCTTAGGCCTTGGCCCTTGTGGTAAATAATGCTAATATGACAGTATCTTGATTTTCAAGAAAATAGCGTGGATAGAGTAAAAAAAATATTCGCTTCCCTTTCCAAGACGGAAATTCGATACCTCAAGAACTATTTGACCGCCTTTCACAACAAAGGCAGCAATAAGTCCCTCGAATTAATTGAGCTGCTGGAAAAAAATCCTCATTGGGAGCAGGCTCAATTTTCCCAAAAACTCTATGGCGATCCCCAATCAAAGGCCTTCTTGATGATGAGAAAGCGTCTTTTGGAGAAAATGATGGAAACGCTCAGTCTGAGTATCAACTTCCACAACAACCCAACCTTTAAAGGGGACCCACCCGCTTATGAATCAATCGCCATTCTTAAAGATTATATGTATGCCTTGTTTTTGCGGAGACGAGGCCTAGAAAAATTGGCGGTAGAGCTGCTCCAACGTTGCGTACAAAAGGCAGATAAATTTGCCATGCCGGAGTATAAAATGCTGGCCTTGGCTAGTCTCAGAGGCGTCGCCACAGATCAGGCAGAACTTGACCAAAATATTCATCCCCAGCTCGAAAAGGCGCTTGCCCAATATGAAAACGACCTCCTAGCAGGCGGAATAGACAAAACGTTTCGCCTGATGACAGATCAGCACCCTGTCTTTGATGAGACAAGGATAAAGTACTTGGAGGAACAAACAGCCTTATTAGAAGAAAAACTCAGCGAAATTGATTCTCCTCGTGCGAGATATTTCTTTATCAATCTCAAATTACAACTCGCCAATGGCAAGGAAGATTATGAGACCAGTAAAGCCATTTATCAAGAGTTGATCAATCATATTGAGACCAATAAAGGCCTCAAATCGCGCAATCGTCTTGGCATTCCTTATCTCAGGCTTTCGTCGATTGAACTCTATCAAGAAAATTTTGAAGGGGGGCTTAGCGCGGCTGAAGAGGCTTTAAAACTATTTCCCGTCCGGAAGTATAATTTTCTTCAAGCCGCAATATGTAAACTTTTTGCCTGCTGTTATTTGGGCAAATTTGAGGAGGCCGAAAACTGCATAGAGTCGCTTGCCTACTTTATTGAGACACCTGCCAAACGACATTTGCGACCTGTGCTGTTGGCACTTGACTGGATTCACTACTTCCGCTCTTGTCTGGCCTTCTTTAATAAGGACTATCGCCGCGCTTTGGATCTATTGGGAAATGTAGATGAGCTGTTTACGGATAAAACTGGGTGGAATATTGACCTACGTATCCATGAAATCATCCTGCTCATCGAACGCCAACAATTAGACTTAGCGGCGGCACGTATCGAGGCCCTTCGCAAGCATATCCAGAAGTATAAGGTGGAAGGCCGTCCCTTATCGATCTTCCGTTACCTCTATCATTTGGAGCGGAATGCTTTTGATTTTGCACGCCCCGATCCGGAAATGCAACAAGCCTTGCATGTTCTCACCAGTCAGTTGCCCTGGGATGCGGTCAATGCGGAGATCATTCGCTTCGAAATATGGGTAGAGGCTAAGGCCAATAAACAAGCCTATTTTGCGCTTTTTCAAGAAACGCTTAAGCATACTAAAGTAAGTAGCTCCTGATAGAGACAAGCGTTCTGCGCAGCAGCAAATAACGACAGTCTTTTTGTTTTATACCCCTAGCGGGGAACGCTCAGCCGGAACTCCGCTTTGAAGATAGACTTGTCGTAAGATTTGGCAAGCTCTCCCACCTACTCCATTGGATCATTTTTCGTATATTTGCATACCGAACAAGCGTTAGTTCGGTATGCAAATTTTTCTATATGCAAGTGATCGCTCCCTACCAGCCCCAAAATAAAATCCGCATCGTAACTGCAGCCTCGCTTTTTGATGGCCATGACGCCGCTATCAACATCATGCGTCGGATCCTGCAATCCTCTGGTGCTGAAATCATTCACCTCGGTCATAATCGTTCTGCCCAAGAAATCGTGGCCGCGGCCATCCAAGAAGATGCCCAAGGTATCGCTATAACCTCTTATCAAGGGGGCCATATTGAATACTTCAAGTATATCTATGATCTCCTGCAAGAGGCAGGTTGCGGCCATATCAAAGTATTTGGTGGCGGAGGAGGTACGATCTTGCCTTCAGAAATTGAGGAGCTGCACGCTTACGGTATCACTCGCATTTATTCGCCTGACGACGGCAGAGAAATGGGACTGCAAGGCATGATCAACCATCTACTTGAGTCTTCAGACTTTCCTACCGGTAAGCTAGATATCAACCGTTGGCAAGAAGCGATCGGCGAAGCCTTTGGCGATGTTCCTGCTAGCTCAACCAACGGTACTGCCATTCTCCATCAGGTCAAACAAAAGATTAGCCCGCGCGCTATTGGACGTTTGATCTCTGCTGTAGAAAACGAACCAGAATTGGTCGAGCCGATCATGGCAGATGTGCATAAACGCATCAAAGACCTAACGGTAGCGCCAATATTAGGTATCACAGGTACTGGAGGAGCAGGTAAGTCATCTTTGGTAGATGAATTAGTGCGTCGGTTTTTATTGGATTTTCCGGACAAGCATTTGGCCATCATTTCGGTGGATCCTTCTAAACGTAAAACGGGTGGAGCATTATTAGGAGACCGTATTCGTATGAATGCAGTCAATCATCCGCATGTCTATATGCGTTCATTGGCTACGCGCCAATCTAATCTTGCGCTTTCTAAGCATATTCCGGAAGCCCTCAATATCCTCAAAGTCGCCCAGTTTGATCTGATCATTCTTGAGACTTCGGGTATTGGCCAATCAGATACAGAGATTGTAGATTATTCTGATGTTGCCTTGTATGTAATGACACCAGAATATGGAGCCGCTACTCAGCTCGAAAAAATCGACATGCTGGATTATGCGGACCTGATTGCGATCAATAAATTTGATAAGCGCGGCTCACAGGACGCTATCCGCGACGTCCGTAAGCAATATAAACGCAACCACGGTATCTGGAATC
>CAZHOC010000096.1:0-10456 GCA_964534295.1 uncultured Bacteroidia bacterium
AGTTAGTAGTTAGTAGTTAGTAGTTAGTAGTTAGTAGTTAGTAGTTAGTAGTTAGATTAAAAGGGATGATTATTGAGGATTTGCCAAACTAGATCCCGCCTCACTACCCAATATTATAGTCTATCTACTTTATACTATTGTCTTAATACTACTTCTTAATACTCCCCTAATAAAGCTTTAGAAAAAAATTGTCAAAGCGGTTTTCGCTTATGTCTCGTCCATTTTCAGTTGAGGTAGCGACAAAATCTCCCCCTGGAGTGAGAAAGTAATATTCACGGTGACCGTATTCCGCTCTCTTAAAGGCTCCTCGGGTACGATATGACATATATGACGGCGTAACCTGAATAGGTCCACTATGATCGAAAATCTGATTTTTTTCTCCTTTATTATTGTATTCAATGAAATAGGCTTGTTGATATACTCCGCCTTCTCCTTCATAAATCACCATTAGAGGGGCCGAGGGATGAATCTGAGTTTCAAAGGCTCGCAGGAATAAATAGACCCCTACGATTTGCTCCTCACCATATTCCCGCTCGATAAAGGTATACTGTCTTTGAAAACGGGCCCTAAGACTATCCATGCTATAGACGTTTAACGCTTTATCTGGCTCATTAGACCGCACAATGTAGGCAAGTATATTCCCTTCATAATACATTGTGGTCATATATCCGCTCTTTTGGCCTTTGAACTGATAGAGTTCTTTTTGAATCTCGGCAACTGGTGGAGAATCGGCATTTAAGGCAATCTTTACACCACAGGTATAACGTTCATTATATCCTAAGTATAGTGAAGTTACTTGATAGTTATTGGCTAGGCTATTGATGTGTTTGAGCAGTTTACGGCTGTGATCATTGGTGAGGTCTTGCGGTTTTGCCAAAATCTCTAAGCTTGAATAGGCAGGCTCATAAGAAAAGGAAGGATCTTTATCGACCGCATCTGCCTGAACCTTGAGATCATGCGCCCGAGGATATAAACTGACTAGGGCATTAATCTTCTGATATTCCTCAGCACAAAGCTGCTTTGCGATCACTAAGACAGAATCCCTATTTTTAAAATTAAATTCATAGCCAGGACGCTCTATGGTCACCAAAATCTCACAATGGTTGATATTACGGAGCAGATCACGGATTTTCTGATAATCTCCGACCAGATCAGTACTTTGCAAAGGAGACCAATCTTGATTAGCAAAGCACTCACACATATCCTCGGCTAAGCTTTGCTTAGGCTCTTCGTCTTCATCTACCTTACCAGCAAAGACATCATCTGAAACTTGTTCGGGGCTCCGCCCTTTGTTGTAATCTTGAGCAAGATTTTGCTTGCAGCTAAACCCAAAAATCGCAAAAATAAGCAGTGTGAGATATCGCATATTCAATCAGACTCTTTCTTTCCAAGCGGCTAAAATCTTGGCCTCTCGCGCCAAAACGCCTTCTGGATTGTTTTCATACTCTTCACGCTTTTCGGCTGGTACCGCCTCGCTATACCACCAAGCATGGGTGTCTTTCATCGTATCGACCAAAGGCCTAAAAGTCAGTCCATTGGCAATCGCATGTTGATTGTTAATACGTGAAGAACCCCAGTTGTTACCCTCAGGCATGATCCAAGGGACGATATAATAGATACCTTGCTCATTGAGGAACTCATAGTCATCTACCAAGACCAATTGATTATCAGCCTCATAAGCGCTCTTAGCCTCAGTGATAAAATCAAGGATTCCAGTTTGAGCGTTCGGCCCGGCCGCATTATAAGTACCCACTGCCTTATCCTCAATCAGTCGAATCATCCACTCTGCAATGTCTCGCACATCGGCAATCTGCACTGGATCATCTGCCTTACCCGGTACTAAAACTTCGCCTCCTTTGCTTAGACGTATCGGCCAATGAATAAAACGATCCGTCTTATCTGCTGGCCCGACCATATAGGTTGGCCGAACTACTATCGTCCGATCCGCCCCAAAATGCTCCTTCGCCGCCATCTCGGACTTAGCCTTCATGATACCATAGCCATATTCCATTTTCATCTCCTCATCTTCCAGCACCTCTGGCATCTCTAAGACCAACGGATGATCTTCCTTGATGCTATCAGTCAGGTAAGGATAAAATACCCCCGTAGAAGAGGTATAGAGATAGGTATCGACATTGTCCTTGAGTAGTTTGGCAGTGGCTTCGGTCCATTCTACTCGACGCCCGGAATTATCAATTACAGCGTCCCATTTGCGGTTTTTTAGGGCTTCCAAATTATCCGCCCTATCCCCTACTAGAGATTCTACTTGTTCAAATAAATCTGTATAAATCGTCGGCTTGGTTTTGCCCCGTGTAAAGATGCTAACCTTATGCCCTCTTCCTAAGGCATAGGCGATCTGATGCGGTCCCAGGAAGCTCGTACCTCCCAAGATAAGGATGTTAAGTTTTTTACCACCTTGTGGAACGCTTTCCTCTTTGTCTGCCGGAGAGGCACATGATTGAAGCAGTGGGCTAGCCAATGGCAAGAGCGCCATTGTTTTGAGGCTATTACCGAGAAACTTGCGGCGATTATTAGTAGTGGGCATGTAGTTGAGATTTAGGCTTGAATCGCTTCAAGATAGATAAATCTCTGATTGAAATACAAAGTCAAAATTCTAATAGTTATAATCGTCTTGGATGTCGATCAATCCATTTATTCGCCTGATTGTTTTTTTATAGATCCCGTAGCCGCCCATTATTTTTAGCACATTACAGCTCAATTGAACTCCTTTTTCCAACTGCTTATTATCAATAATGCAGCGCACTTTTTTGGCTTCATTTTCAATTCTACCATTAGTAACCTTCCATTCAGTATTAGGGTAATGCCAAAAGGTAACTAAGCCTTTTTCGCCTTCATTGTGGGAAATACCCAATCTAAAAACCGTAGAGTCGCCCTTATGCTCTTCCTCTTGAATCTCGAGAAATGCCTTGTAAATCCCCCAACTACATCCCACTCCTAATCGACCATTGAGGAGATACAATACCGCGTGAAATTGGGATTGCAGCACCCATTTTCGATTGATAGTTAACTGATATTCTTTGGCGCTTCCGGCAAAACTCAAGCTATCTCGCTCAATATGATCTGGCAAATTAGCATTGTAGATTTTTTCCAATTCCATCTCCCAAAAATCGATCAGACTATCAGAGATTGTTTCTTGCTCAAAGACCGTATCCATCCCCGCCCGTAGATACCTTAGTGTATCCAATAATCCTTTGTTAGTGAGTTTCCCCTCATTCTCAATTTCATCATGGATATCATTGAACATCTCATGTAATAAGCTTTCACGCCCTGTTTTTTGATGATATAGATACTCCGATTCCATTTCGTTGTACTCATCGATTACCGCTTTCATTTGAAAGTGTTCATACACAAAATAACCGAGGCTAGAAGAGAGTAGGATGACAAATAGGGCGGGCAGGTGCTTGGACATAGGAGATGGTTTTATCTCCATAATCGACAGCTCCTTTAAAGTTACAGCTTAGGCTAAGGTCCAAGTCTTGTCAGCAGGCTTGTTCATACGGATACGCCATTCTTGAGGGTAATAATTGTTGGCGCGATGTCCGATTTGCTTGATCCAACCCAGGGGTATATCTGCATATTTGACCAAGGCCCAGCCATTGGGAGCATCGGTACGGATGGCTTCTCTTCGTAAGTAGTTTATCGCCCTGTCCCAGTCCAGTACCCCTGCGGGGAACGCTTCTTCGTTTAACCACTGACTCATGGCGAGATTGTGGCTAGGCACATAGCCTTTTTTCTTGCGTTCTGCGACCAGCAGCCCTCCTGAAATCACTTGTAGACGCTCATAGAGCCCCTCCCACACCTCAGTATGATTCTCTGGATAGGCAAATACCTTCTCGCCCACCTTACCCCATGCTACTTGCTCGTGGCTAAGCCATGGCGCTATCTCAGCCCTTTCTTTGCGACTAAGTTTTTCTAGTTTCTCCTTGCGAACGCTCAAGTCCTCAGTGTCTTCTTCGCCTCCCTTCTTACGCAATACAGAGAGAAAAAAGCCTTCCCCTTTAACTCTATGTGGCAAGGCTTGGTAGCCGATAATGTCATTGGACTCCAGCTGCTGGAATCCCCAGGCCTCATCTAAGGCCAGTTCTAGCACTTCAAAATCACTTCTTCGAGCTAACCAAGCCAGATTAGCTTCGTTCTCCGCAGGATGATAAGTACAAGTGCTATAAACGAGTATCCCACCCGCTTTTAGGCTAGGCCAGATCTCTGCCAATATTCTCTGCTGACGCTCTACACAGATTTGCAGATTGCTGGGAGACCATTCATTGACTGCTGCTGGATCCTTACGAAATAAGCCCTCTCCCGAACAGGGAGCATCAACTACGATTAGGTCGAAGAAGCCTGGCAGGGATTTAAAATCAGCAGGATCATTATTGCTTACCAGCGTATTTGCAGCTCCCCAACGGATGACATTTTCTCGCAAGATCCGAGAACGGCTTTTGATTACTTCATTGGCGACCAACAGACTGCTAGGACTAAGGAGGCTCTGGATATGAGTACTTTTCCCGCCAGGAGCCGCACAAAGATCAAGTGCTCTGATTTCCGTCTTTAAGTCTAGATGTTGCCTCAAGGCTTGCTCCAAAAGCATGCTGCTGGCTTCTTGCACATAATAAGCGCCAGCGTGCCACAAGGGGTCTAAAGTAAAAGTAGGTCGCTCAGGCAAATAATAGGCTTGCTCTGTCCATGGTACTGGATCAAGGCTAAGCTTTTGAGGATATTTATAGGGATTTAGCCGTAGGCTAATAGCAGGCTCATCAGCCAAAGCTGCCAGAAAGGAAGAATATTGCTCTCCTAACTGGGTCTGCATACGCGCCAAAAATGCCTCAGGATACATAATTGCCTCAGCTAACGCTATAGTGGAATATTACCGTGCTTACGCTTAGGGCCACTGACGGCCTTATTTTCGAGCATCTCAAAAGCTCTGATGAGCTTTGCCCTTGTTTGCTCGGGGAGAATTACTTCATCCACAAAGCCTCGCGCAGCGGCTTTATAGGGATTGGCAAAGGCTTCGGTATATTCTGAGACCTTTTCGTCCAAAGCCGCTTGAGGATCCTCGGCAGCCGCGATTTCACGACGGAAGATAATCTCAGAGGCACCCTTGGCTCCCATTACCGCGATTTCTGCCGTAGGCCAGGCGTAATTCATATCGGCACCAATGTGCTTAGAGTTCATTACATCATAAGCGCCACCATAAGCTTTGCGGGTGATCACTGTAATTCTTGGTACCGTCGCTTCGCTGAACGCATATAATAGTTTTGCTCCATTGGTGATGATCGCGTTCCACTCCTGATCAGTGCCCGGCAGGAAGCCCGGTACGTCTTCAAAAACCAATAATGGGATATTGAAGGCATCACAAAAGCGCACAAAGCGTGCGGCCTTGGTTGAACTTTGGATGTCAAGCACCCCTGCTAAGACAGCAGGTTGGTTAGCCACAATACCAATGCTACGCCCGTCTAGACGAGCAAAACCGACGACAATATTTTCAGCAAAGTTTTCATGCACCTCCATGAAGCTGCCTTCATCGCAAACCCCTTCGATGACTTCTTTGATGTCATAAGGTTGATTGGGATTGTCAGGGACTATATCATTTAGTACCGGAACAGGATCAGTCGCGGACTGAGTACAGGCGATTCGAATCGGATCCTCTTCACAGTTTTGCGGCAAATAACTCAGCAGACGCTTTAACTCCATGATGCATTCCGCCTCGTTGGCAGCAGCAAAATGGGTTACCCCGCTTTTACTAGCGTGAGTCATGGCTCCTCCTAGCTCTTCGGCACTTACCTCTTCATGTGTGACAGTCTTAACCACATTAGGGCCAGTTACAAACATATAAGAAGAATTCTCCACCATCATGATGAAGTCTGTCATCGCTGGGCTGTAAACAGCACCACCAGCACAAGGACCCATGATCGCAGAAATCTGCGGGATTACACCAGAGGCTTGCACATTGCGATAAAAGATATCTGCGTATCCTGCGAGAGAAACAACTCCTTCCTGGATACGCGCCCCCCCTGAATCATTAAGCCCGATAAGGGGGGCACCGTTCTGCACCGCAAGATCCATGACCTTACAGATTTTCTCAGCATGAGTTTCAGAGAGAGATCCGCCAAAGACGGTAAAGTCTTGGCTAAACACATAAACCAAACGGCCATGAATTTTGCCGTAACCGGTCACTACTCCATCCCCCAGAAATTGCTGTTTATCGAGGCCAAACTGAGTAGAGCGATGCTTTACAAATTTGCCAATCTCTTCAAAGCTACCTTCGTCCAACAAAAGTTCTAATCTCTCTCGAGCAGTAAGTTTAGCTTTAGCGTGCTGTTTGGCAATGCGTTCGGCACCGCCGCCTTCAAGAGCTTTTTGATTGAGTTGGTTGAGACGTTCAAACGAAGGTTTCTGCATGGGGTCAAGTTTTGCCTCAAAATTAAGGAATGAAATGCCCCAATACCAGCCTTAGGCGAGGCAAATCAATATGCCCAAGCCTAGCATGCCTCCAAGAAGGACGGCGAGGATTTTCCAATAGGTCTGATCATAGATTCTGTAGTAGCGATACATGCTGTTGTTTGTTTTGTTGTTGAGGGTAAAAGTAGAAAAAGTAGGATGGGTCTTTTTACTGGTTTTCTGGTAAAATCAAGTAGCAAAACCCGTCTATTTGAGAATATTCTTAGCCCACTAGGGGCTGAAAAATGACAAAGCTAATATTGGGCGAGTCATCCACTTTAATAATATGGTCCATTGATTTGCATTCTGTAGCATTGATAAACACCACATAAGCTCGGGACTTGAAGGCATCTAAAGCACGAAATACTTGCTTTTCGACATCTACAGTTTGTGACTGAATCGGAAAGGAGCGGCCAGACAAAAATCTTTGGATAGGTAGGGGCTCTATTAGCCTTGGACCCTGAAAGCTAATTTGCTCTTGGCTTTGCAGCGCTTCGTGTATGACTCTAGCAGCAATTATTTCGCGTATGCTCACGAAATCTCCGTTGAGAGTAAGCCAAAATTTGTTCATGCAGTCCCCTTCGGGGCTCTCATCACGAATTAGTAAGGAATTAGACATAGATATATCATTTTTCACACTTTAAAGTTGTGAAAAACTTATAAACAAATCAAATAATCCAACCTTAAAGTTAGATTTTTAGCAAAAATATCTGCTATCCCCACTTTTTAATAACAAAAAACTCCCTCTCGTCTAAGACAAGAGGGAGTAGATAATCTGTTTCGTTTGTATTTAGCCGTCAGCTAAAGCTGCAGCAAGCTCTTCTGTCATTTCCATATTATGGAAAACCTGCTGCACATCATCATCATCTTCGATGATGTCTATCAATTTCATAACTGAGCGCGCCTGATCAACCCCAAGAGCGACGGTTGTGGTTGGAATTCGATTTAGGGAACTTTCGGCGTCGATTTTTAGCGCTTCCACCTCAGCGTTGAGGGAGCCATAATCTTCAAAAGCACAAGTAGCGACAAAATTATCGCCATCGCGCTCGATGTCTTCCAAACCACCTTCTAGCAATGCCATAGTGATTTCGTCCTCATCTAGACCTTCAGCGGGGAAGATGAATACTCCCTTGCGCTCAAACATATAGTCCACTGAGCCACTTTTACCCATACTTCCGTTGTATTTATTGAAATATGAGCGCACGTTGGCTACTGTACGATTGTTATTATCAGTTAAAGCTTCGACAAATACGGCAACTCCGTTGGGCGCATATCCTTCAAAGGTAACTTCCTCATAACTAGCACCATCTGATCCACTACCTTTGCTAATAGCAGCATCAATTTTGTCTTTGGGCACACTCGCTTTACGTGCATTGCGAATAGCGAGACGAAGACGTGGATTGGCATCCGGATCATCTCCTCCCTCTTTGACGGAAACTGCAACTTCCTTGATCAGTTTGGTAAAAAGCTTGGCCCTCTTCGCATCTTGTGCACCTTTACGGTGCTTGATATTGGCCCATTTACTATGTCCTGCCATATTGGATAAAAAGCGTTTATAAGATCATTTTTCGTAGTGCTAAGCTACAAATTTTTCTAATAGAGGTGAAACGCAGATCGACATGCTATGAACGGATCATTGTTGCCTGATCTTTGCCTAGTCGCTTCATTACATTTTCGCGTTCTACTCTGTAGAAATGCTTACGGCCAGTATTTTTGTCTTGACGAATAAGGCCGATTTCAATCATGATCTTTATATACTTTTTGGCAGTAGTTCCTTTTATACTGAGGTTTTCCTCTAAGTCAGAAGAGAAAAATCCAGTGTGAGCATGCTCTACCAAGAACTTTGGCATATCAAATACCACTTCGAATATTGTTCCGTTCTTGTACAGATCATAGAACATAAAACGAATTCCTTGCTCTAATTGCCAGTTATTGGTCAATTTCAAGTCAAGGAAATATCCTAAGCGATTAACTTCTTTAAAGGTAATATAGGAGCGGAGATTGCGATAGCTAAAGTCTAAGTGTTCCGCGGCTAGCGGTAGGTCCCCTTTGGAGATGTTAATACACTTATTAAGAGTAGAATTACGGACGTGATTCGGTACATTTTTGAACTCATCCCAGTCCGTTTTGATAAAGCTTAAAGGATTATTTTCGTTTTCCAGCTCTGATAGCAGCTTATCGGCGAGTCCAAGACTAATTTTGTCATCATTGACAATGGCTCCGAGGCGCATAACCTTAATCTCATAAAGTTGATAGCTGAGATATACTTTAAGGTTAAAATGAGAAATCGGTTCAAAGCGGAGAAATTCTTCTCGGAAAGCTTCGGTAAGAGATTTACCAATTTTTTCCCACTCTGCTTTGAGTACTTCAATCGCCTCAATGATATTGAGGAATAATTGGTCTAGGATAGACACTATCCAAGAAACTCCTGGACGTTTAATTTCCTCTAATAATAGATCGTTAGTCAATTTAAATAAGCCAAGGGTAAGTGAAAATCCACCTTGTCCTTGCTCATATTTTCGATTGGCAAATTTGAAAGCCTCTTGGATTAACTCAAAAGATTTAGTGCCTGCTTCGTAACTGAAGATAGACCTTGATACTTGCCAGATAGCCATCAAAATCATTGTTTCGCTTGAAAAAAGCGACAATCTCTTTTATATCTTTTTCGGTATGAGAAGTAGCCGTTTCGACCGCAATTCCAGCCTTTTGCAAACGGTATTGAAAGATTCCTTTTTCATCAAGACCACTCTGCGCCAGGAGGATTACCTGGTCAATACCTTGATTGGCCTTTTTGGCGGTAGCATTTGCATCGACATCATCCTCTGCAAGCCCAAATAGTTTCCCATTTAATTGGCCGATAATAGATCCCATCTCAAGTTGTTGGAGGTAAGAGAGAGATGGCAGCTTGGATAGACTTTGTGTGATTTCGCTTACTTCTGTGATTACGCCTTCGGCGAACGCTTCGTCCCCTTCTTCGGCTTCGTCATGCAACAATACCTTAGCCGTTAATTCGAGCACTGCTGCTTCTAGTATGCTTTTTACTCTTTCATTCTCTTCATCTTCAGCAGCTTGGTCTACCGCATCAATCAAGCGGTTAGCCTGATCAAACTTATCACCATTGCCATACTGCAAAAAGAAATCAAGAAGGAAATAAATATTGGCAAGATTTAAGGCAACTTCTTGTTCTTGTTGCGACTTCATATACCAAAGACGCGCTTTAGCTCTTTGGTCAGATTGAGGCTCTTGGGCATAGGTATAGCCAATCATAGTAGATACAGAACCTATTTGTTCTTTGGCTAGGAGCGTCCAATCTAGTTGATTGAGGTAGTTTTCTTCAAAGGTCTCAATCGAGATAGTCCTATTGATGCGCTGAAAGCCACCTTCGACTATTTGTAGAAAGACTTCGAAGGCTTCGAAATCGTACTCAAGATTATAATTAGCTTTGACAGCACTAAGTCTATGCTTGATTATTTCTAATAGAGAATTGAATTTCTCTTCATGATGGCGATAAAAATAGTAGAGCAGCCCTTGTTCTCCCAAGTAGACTAAATAACGAGCAGAGTCTACATTTTGGACACTTAGGTTTGTCAATTCATTGTCGAATTGTTCTTCGAGTCTGGGCAGATTTTCTAAATCGCTTCCTCTCGCAATTTCTTTGAGCACCCCAGTGAAGGGATATTCATTGGCGCCAGCTATTATTTTGATCCCCAGCTGTATAGGGAAAGCATTCTTACTCATTCTCTCTGTAATTCAAAAAAACGCGATCCGTAAATGTAAGTGCAGCTATTGGCGTTCGACCAGACCTTTTCATTGTCTAAATGTGGGAGGGAAGATCAAATCAGAAACGCAAGGGTCCATCCAAATTTAATAACTAAGAAGACTTAAAAATAGGAGGTACCAACAATGGACTTTCGCTCTCGAAATTGCCTGGTAACAATTTTTCGCATCCAAAAGCTACAAAAATTGAGCATCATCTACAACATCGTGTCATATTAACGTT
>CAZHOC010000097.1:0-10143 GCA_964534295.1 uncultured Bacteroidia bacterium
CTGGGACTTGAAAAGAGAGATGCGCGGATCGGCTTCCCTTTTTTCTTTCTTCAGGCTTTGCCGAACTTTTTCCACCGCCGCTTCTAGCTCGTCCGGATCAATTGGTTTGAGCAGATAATCTAGGGCCGAAAAACGGATCGCGCGTAAGGCATACTCATCATAAGCCGTTACAAATATCACGGCAAAAGGCGTCGCAGATAAGCGTTCGAGGATGTCGAACCCACTACCCGGACTGAGCCTTACGTCTAAAAAAACTAAGTCAGGCTCCAATTGAGGTATGACCGCCAAGGCACGTTCGACGGTGGCCACTTCCTCCAATATTTCTACATCCTCACAATAGGTCTGTAGATAATTACGCAGTGCAAATCTTGCATCTGCCTCATCGTCAATAAGAAGGGTTCGTATCGCCATAGTAGGTAGCTCTATGGCAAAATTGGGAGGAAAAGCGAGAAATCAAAATGTAACCACCAGGCTAACCTTTGTACCAGCGGCCTGACCATCAGGCTTTTGCAAGTCTTCAATCTGCATGACTATCTCCATCTCGTGCAGGGCATTAAGCATGCTAATCCGCTCTTTGGTGATGGACATTCCTTTGCTAGGAGGCCGATAGCTGCTACTAGCTTTTAATTTTTCGGAAGCTTCTCTTCCGATACCATTGTCAATGATCTCGATGCGATAGCCTTTGGCAATCCCTTGGATGCTAAGCTGTAGCAGCCCCACCTCTTCTTTGGGCATTAGGCCGTGCCAGATAGCATTTTCCAAATAGGGCTGTAGCAGACCTGGCGGAATCTCCAATTGGTATATATCAAGCTCAGGATCGGTATTGACTTCATAAACAAACTTTTGCCTCGTCCGAAGCTGTTCCAGCGAAAGGTATAAATCAAGGGTATTTAACTCTTCATCAATGCTCACCAAGGCCTGACTCGCCTGCTGCAATTGTAAGCGAATCAGTTTCCCAAAGCGAGAGATAAACCTGCCGGCCTCTTTGGGTCGATTTTCCATGACAAAGCGCTGTATCGAGTTGAGGGAGTTGAACAAGAAGTGCTGGTCCATTTGTGATGCCAAAGCCTCCTGCTTACTATGGGCAATCCGGCGTTCTAGCGCTTGTTTTTCGCGTTCGCGTAAGCGTAACAAATAGAAATACACCAAGGAAGCAACCAGCAAAATCCCCAGACCGATCATCCCAAGTCGAAAACCCCAATGTTGGTCCAAACGAGGCTTGATTTCCACTGCTAGCCTCAATTCAGATCCATTGAACACACCGTCACTATTGCTAGCTCTAACTTTGAAGACATAATCGCCCGGAGGTAGATTGGTATAGCTTACCTTGCGATCAGGGCTGGGATATTGCCAATCTGTTTCCCAACCTTCTAGCTGCCATTGGTAGCGAATCTCCGTTGGATCACTATAATCCAAGGCCACAAAGCTGAGATCCAATCGCTGGCCGCGATAGGCTGTCAAATGCAAGCCTAAACTATCTTCTCGCAAAGGAGTAGCCGAAACTTTAGCTGGCTTGAGATACAAAGGCGGTACATATGGACTGGCACTCCGCTCGATTTGGGTGGGATAAAAGGCGACAAAGCCATCAGAACCCCCCATATAAATTTCGCCATCTAGACTTTGTAAATAAGCGCCGGTGGCGAACTCTTCGTCCATGAGTCCATCACGAGCGCGGAAGTTTTGAAAAACATCGGTCATGGTATCTAGGCGTGCAATTCCCAAATTGGTACTCATCCACAAATGTCCACTACTATCTGGCAGCACCCCTATCACAAAATTATTGGGTAGGCCGTCTAATTTGGTGTAGCTGTCAAGCACTTGTCCCGCCTGATCTACATGGAGTAGCCCCGCTCCATAAGTTCCCAACCAAAAGCTATCGTCTATATCCGGCCAAATGGCAATGACCGTATTATCGGCCCGATAAGAATCTGGAAAAATAGGCAACAAACGCACCTCCTCACTCCTAGGGTCTAGGCGCAATAATCCTCGCTTATTAGCAATCCAGATGAGTGAGTCTCTGCCCTGATAGGCGTCCCAAGAATAACGGGGTAGATTCTGGCTCGTTAGCGTATCTCTTAATCGAACCGGTGAAAAACTTTGATCTCTTGGATCCCAATACCTAACCGAACTGCCTACTAACAAACATTTATCCTTAGGATATGAGAGGGGTAAGATCCGCCTGAGGGTTCCGAATTTTGCTCTGTCCCCCAATTGTTGAATCTTTTGAGTCTGCACATCCAAAATATCAAGTGAGGGATTGCGACCGTAGCCAATCATCAGCTTTTGTTCAGGGGTCTCATGGAGACTCATAATCACATTTTGGCTAAGACCAAGCGAATCAGCTGGGCCTTTTTGAAAGTGCTGAAGCACCGCTTTGGTTCCTTTGTCAAGTAAATAGAGACCATTGGTAGTTCCTAGCCATAGTCTGTTATCTGCGCCTTCGGCGAACGCAAAGACGGTAAACTTAGGCGCTTGAAAATAACTTGAACGATAGGCTTGGAAACGGGGGCGGCTGGCAAGCTTGACTTTGTGCAATCCCCCTTGGAATGTGCCCACCCATAGATTTCCACCTGTATCTACCAATAGAGAAAGTATTACTTTATCCCTCAGTGAGTTGGCAGCGATAGGGTCAGCTTGGTAGCTCGCCATCAGCTCGCCCTTGGGAGAAATGAGAAACAATCCATCGTTGGTGCCAGCCCAAATTCGATCTTCATGATCCTGCACCAAACAAAGGACTGAGCGTTCGGCGAAGGCGCTATCCCCTACCTCAACTAGCGAATCTCTCTCCAAAAAGTAGAGCCCTCCCCTAGCCCCAAACCAAATCCGATTTTGCTGATCCTTAAATAGGCAATGAACCTTCGTTTCATTTAATGAGTCCAAAGCCGCTAAGTTCTCGAATCTCAGACTATCTCCCTCTGTAATTGCCAGACTAATTCCTGTCCTCGTTTTAGCGGACCAAACTTTCCCATTCTCCCATAAAAAAGCTCTCCCTTTTAAGCCTGCGTACATGTCCCACTCCTCCTCTTCATTCAAATGCATCAGTCTAGCAGGGCTAATCAATTTATTTAACCATAAATCTCCCTGCTCATCCAAACTCATCGCTTGCACATTCCAAGCGCGGCCAATCCCCTCAGGTACAGGATATTGATAAAAATCATCCGTCTCGCGTTGATATTGACTAAAACCTCCTTGACTCCCAATAAAAAGACGCCCTTTCACGTCCTCGAGAATACACTTGACATCATTGGCGGCTAAACTGGTGCTATCTAATGGTTCGCGCTGATAGGTCTGAAAACTATAGCCATCATATCGACTAAGGCCATCCCAAGTACCAATCCACAAATAACCATAGCGATCTTGATAGAGCGCCTGAATACTTTGATTGGGCAAGCCTTCTCTAATCCCAAAGGTTTGAAACCGCAAAGCCGGGGCTTGCCCAAAAGAGAGTTGGGGCAAGCATATCAATAGGCTTATGATGATTGATCTCACGGGATATGGGCAAAAAGAGGTTTCTCAGAAATTACGTTCTAGCCTCTATCAAATGCAAGTGGAGTGGCTTTCCTGCCGATTGGAGATAAAGGGAACATAGGTCATGGCAGTGAGCTCCTCCACTTGCTTATTTTCAGATGATTAGGGCTGGCGAATGATTTTTTGCGAGGCTAGTTTTTGTCCTCCTTGGTCATAAATATGGAGGATATAAAAGCCAGGGGGGAGGGCTTGTAGGTCTAGGGTTTCGGCTCCACCTTTTATTTCCCTGCTGCGCAGAACGCTTCCCTCTATATCGATAAGGATGAGTTGTAAGGGTTCGGATAAGCGTTCCGCGAAGCGGAGATACACAAAATCATGCGTGGGATTAGGATAAAGCCGAAAATCGATCTTTTGACTCAAGTGCTCATCCACAGAATTGACCCCATCTATTTGTAATTGATCGATCCATAAGGTACTACCTATACCGGTTGTGCTTTGGGTAAGAATCTGATCAATATCGCTGGCCGCGAAAATCAACAAAAAGGAATCCGGCATAAAGCTTAAGGACAAGGGAATTGCGAAATAGCGGAAGCTATCATTAGGCGCCAAAGCAATCACTGACTCTTGCTCGATGGTACTATCTAGCATGCTATCATAATACCAAAAGCGTGCGTAGGCCAAAGCGGTATCTGCTCCTCCCACCGCTTGATAGTGATAAAAACCAGAGATATTGGAAGGCATAGGATTGCTGGCAGGCACCGGCTGACCACCAGAAAAACCTTCATCGTCGAAGCCAAAGCCATTCCAAACGTAGCCAGTGGTATCAAAGAAAGGGGAATTACTATTAGCGATCGTTTCCAGTCTTAAGCTACTATTGCCGGCAAAAACCAAGTTAGGATCGGTCTCCTGACTCGCAGCTTGCTTTTGATGGCCCAGCAACTGCGAATAGCGATTGGTGGTATGCCAAGCTTCCGGCTCATCAAAATCGAGAGAAGAATAGCTTTCCCAGCTCGAATTGGGAATGCAGCTGTTGGCATCGGAAAAGTACATCGAGTCAATCTCAACCCAAGAACCGACCGCCTGGGTACTGGCTGCCAACAAATTGCTCGAAGAAAGCAAGAAGCTGATCTTATCGGGATTCGCGCTATAGCCAGCCAAATCGATGCCGATCCATTGAAAAGTTGTGTCTTCGCCGCCAAAAGTCTCCAAACTCAGGGCCACTTGTTGATCATTCTGGGTAAAACGCCACCCCAAAGTAAACTCATCTGAAGCCTGCATTTTATATCTCACTCGTACAAAAGCAGAGTCCGGCATAGCCGAACAGGCAATCCCCCCCGTAAGGCCAGCAGGCCCTAAATCGCCCAACCAAAACATTGCTGGCGTTACTTCATTTTCATCATTGAGGTGGGTTTCCAATCGCACGGCAGTACCATTTTGATCATTGGCAGTTGCTCTCACATTGGCTAGGCCCAATTCAAAATAGTTGAGCGCTGCGGAAGACTGGAAGGGAGCAAACTCCTCTAAAAGGGTATCGGTCTGCCAGTTTTCAAAATCTCCACCTATGATGGGGGTCTGGGCAAAAAGGTTTTGACTAGTGAGCCAAAGCAGGAAAAGGGAAGTAATAAGTCTCATAACTCTGATTGTCTAATGCTAAAGGATGGGGACAATCAGCTTTATTTATCAAGCTCAGCCAACGACCAATGAGCCTTGGGGGAAAAATCGAGGACGCTTGGGGTAGATGATTGATTAGAGACTGCTTTTGTTGGCGAGATAAAAGGAGCGAAGGAGTTTCATGCCCTTGGCATCCTGGCGTTCAAATAGAGGTAAGAGGTCTTTCTCATTGAGATTTACTTGAGCATCGAGATCAGCCCAAAACTCTGATTTCGACATTCTTTTGTAAGCCATGGTCCAATTGGGAAAAAGTCTTTTCTTGATACTCCCTTCATATAACCGAATGATGCCATGATGGCGCAAATCAGCTTGAATCTTACGATAAAGCTTTTGAACGTTGTATTCGGGACCTTCAATTAGTTGGATGATGCTTCCATCAACATAGACCAAAATTCCCGTAATCAGTTCCCGCACATTATTGAGATGTGATACCTCCATGATGTCATCCAACTCAGTTTGACTCATATCTCTGAAGGCGGTACTCAAATAGACAATTTGGTGCATAGTCTCGAAGGTATGCATCAAATAATGCAAAATCAGCAGCGATTTGCAGATCTAACTCAAACTAAAACTTACACTCTATCAGGGACTTACAATCAGTTAAGATTTTCTATCCCACTTGCGGATAAGATCGGGTAATTTGTGGACTGCAGCGATTTCTCTCAGCTTTTGGCGAGCTTCAGTGGCGACCATACCGAGATAAGTCTTGCCTCCTTCCAGAGAAGACATTACTCCCGTTTTACCGTATAGCTGAGCGCCTTTGCCAATGGTAAGGTCCTTATTCACCCCAACTTGCCCCCACATGATAACATCATCTTCGACAGTAACCACTCCGGCGATACCAACTTGGGAGGCAATTAAGCATCTTTTGCCGATGACGGTATCATGCCCCACTTGAATCAAATTGTCGAGTTTGGTCCAATCACCAATTTCCGTATCACCGCTTACGCCACGATCGATGCTACAATTGGTGCCGATATCTACATGATTGCCAATTACGACCCGACCTTTGGTCAGCATTTTGTCGCGTCCGTAGGGTCTAGCTTTGAAGTAAAATGCTTCGCCACCAATCACGGTGCCTGCATTGATGGTTACTTCATCACCGATGATCGTATCCTCATAAATGGTAACATTGGGATGGATACGGCAGTTTTTTCCAATTTTGACACGCGAGCCTATCACACAATTATGACCTATTTGGCTATGATCTCCGATGTTTACGGCTTCGCCGAACGCTACATTCTGTCCGATTCTCACCGCTTCTCCCATTTGAGGCTCACCCACAAGGTCCAAAGGAAGACTAGCTTGAAAATACTCAGTTAAACGATTATAGTCTCGAAAAGGATCATCACTTATCAATAAGCCCTTGCCTGCTGGAGCCTCAACTGATTTATTGATCAAAATAGTTGTTGCGGCACTATTTAGAGCTTTGTCATAATATTTGGCGATATCCACAAAGGTCAAGTCACCCGCTTCTACTTTATGGATTTCATTGATCCCAGAGGTGATATGCTCTGCATCTCCCACATAATCACAGTTGAGGATTTGAGCTAAGTGGGAGAGTTTAACTGGATTTTTCAATTTCATGTCGCGAAGGTATAAAAGGCAAGGCAATTGTTTTGGTTTGAGCTCATAGCTTCTTTTGACCAAAGGCGAAACAAATATATAGCGAATCTTCGCTCATAAGGTTTGCAAATTGCTCGTATTCAACTAAATTTGGGCCTCTTTTGAAATTTGGACTTAATTCTAAGCTATTACTAATTACTTCATGGAGAATTTGATTTATATCCTTCCAATAGCAGGTCTAATCGGTCTGTTATATACCTTCGTACGCTCACAATGGGTCGCTAAGCAAGACGTGGGTGATGATCGCATGGCGGGCATCGCTAAAAACATTGCTGAAGGGGCCATGGCTTTCTTGAAAGCCGAATACCGTGTTCTTGGCATCTTCGTCATCGCGGTTGCTGCTCTCCTTGCTTTCAAAGGTGCTTCAGAAGAACAGTCAAACTACTGGGTAGCACTTTCTTTTATTGTAGGAGCGATTTGTAGTGCTCTTGCAGGTTATATCGGTATGCGCGTAGCAACTAAAGCTAACGTTCGTACGACTCAAGCAGCTCGTACTTCTCTTGGCAAAGCCCTAGAGGTTGCATTTGCTGGTGGTTCTGTAATGGGACTAGGAGTTGTTGGCTTGGGTGTTTTAGGACTTAGCCTCCTATTCATCATTTTCATGGCCCTAGACTTTAAGGGCGATGGCATGTCAGTACTCGAGTTTGCCGAGACTAACGTTCTACTCAACGTTATTTCTGGATTCTCTCTTGGTGCTTCTTCTATCGCCCTTTTCGCACGTGTGGGGGGTGGTATTTACACCAAAGCTGCTGACGTTGGTGCTGACCTTGTTGGTAAAGTTGAAGCGGGTATCCCTGAAGATCACCCACTAAATCCTGCTACTATTGCTGATAACGTAGGAGACAATGTTGGTGATGTTGCTGGTATGGGCGCTGACCTTTTTGAGTCTTATGTAGGTTCAATCATTGGTACCATGGTATTGGGTGCTGCCTTTATGGGTGGTGGCTCTGATTATACAGACAACTTCAGCGGTCTAGGAGCGGTAATGCTTCCGCTTGTACTTGCTGCTACTGGTATCATCGTTTCTATCTTAGGTACATTTTTCGTAAAAGTAAAAGAAGGCGGTAGTCCTCACCGCGCTTTGAATATTGGTGAATTTGGTTCTGCCGCAGTTATGCTACTCGTTGCTGCTGGTGTGATCCAATGGATGCTTCCTGAAACTTGGACTGCTGGTGGAACAGAGTACTCTTCTTGGGGTGTTTTCTTCGCCGTAATTTCTGGTATGATCGCCGGGCTTGCCGTTGGTAAAGTAACTGAATACTATACTGGCACTGATACAAAGCCAGTAATTGGTATCGTACGCCAGTCTCTTACTGGTTCTGCAACCAATATCATCTCTGGTCTTGGAGTAGGTATGATGTCAACTGCTTTCCCGATCCTATTGATCGCAGCTGCAATCTTGATCTCTTACAACTTTGCCGGTCTTTACGGTATCGCCATCGCAGCGGTTGGTATGCTAGCAAACACTGGTATTCAGCTTGCGGTTGACGCATACGGTCCTATTTCTGATAATGCTGGTGGTATCGCCGAAATGGCCGAACTACCAAAAGAAGTACGTCAGCGTACTGATAAATTAGATGCTGTTGGTAACACTACTGCCGCTATCGGTAAAGGATTTGCCATCGCTTCTGCAGCCCTTACTGCCTTGGCCCTTTTCGCCGCCTTCATGCAGCAAGCCAATATCACAGAGATTGACATCGCTAAGCCTAGCGTAATGTCTGGTCTACTTGTTGGTGCCATGCTTCCATTTGTATTCTCTGCCCTCGCAATGAATGCAGTAGGTCGTGCCGCAATGTCTATGATCGAAGAGGTGCGTCGTCAGTTCAAGGATATCCCTGAACTGAAAGCTGCCCTTGGTATCATGCGTAAGTATGACGCAGATCTCTCTAACGCTACTGATGAAGATCGCGCGATCTTTGATGCAGCTGATGGCAAAGCAGAATATGACAAATGTGTAGAGATTTCTACTACTGCCTCTATCAAAGAAATGGTACAGCCTGGTCTTTTGGCCATCTTGGTGCCTGTTGCTGTTGGATTTCTCGGTGGTCCTGAGATGCTCGGTGGTCTACTTGCAGGGGTAACTTCTAGTGGGGTATTGATGGCGATCTTCCAGTCTAACGCTGGTGGTGCTTGGGACAACGCTAAGAAAATGTTTGAAGAAGGAGTTGATATCAACGGTGAGAAATACTACAAAGGTTCTGAGCCACACAAGGCTGCGGTTGTAGGTGATACTGTTGGTGACCCATTCAAAGATACTTCTGGTCCTTCCCTCAACATCCTCCTCAAATTGATGTCTGTAGTAGCACTTGTAATTGCTCCGACCATCAAAGGTGGTGGTTTCTTCGCTGATACCCAGACTGAGCTTCCTGCTGAGCCTAGCGTTACGCAAAGCGTAGAAACAGTTGAAGAAGTGAATACCAACGACCCTGAGTTGGCGGTAATGCACAAAGAAGACTAATCAAAGTTTAGTACAAGGCGAGTCCTTGTTAAAAACATAAAATTTAGGCGATGGAGCTTGGCTCTATCGCCTTTTTCTTTGAGCACGATTTCGTATTTTAGGGAATCGTTCGTCGCAGACTGTCTTATCTTTAGACGATCAAATTTTGAACCCTGTTTTCATGAAAAAATTCCTGTTTCACCTCATATGCGCGCTGGCGGTTTTGGCCCCTCAATCGGGGAACGCTCAGTCGAAATATTGGATCGAATTAGCCGATAAAGGAGATCTCAGCCAATATAGGCCTACCGATATTCTCAGCCCAGCGGCTCTAGCCAACCGCGCCAAACAGGGGATTGCCTTAGACTATACCGACTATCCCGTCAATCAGGCTTATATACAAAAGATCCAATCCCTGGGGATCAAACCTCTGAGAGTCAGCAAATGGTTCAATATGATTTCGGCAGAGCTTACTTATAGCCAAAAGATGGCCCTTTACTACCTGCCCTTTGTCAAAGACATTAGCCCTGTCCTAGGCGTTTCCAGAATAGCAGATTATCTAGACGATGCCTGTCCAGATATCGAATTGACCGATACGCCAGAGCGTCAGCTAGACATGGTTCAGCTTAACACCTTACACCGAGCTGGTTATACAGGCAAGGGAATTACCATCGCGGTCTTTGACAATGGTTATAGGGGAGTCGATACCTTGAGCGCTTTCAGCCATTTGTATGTCGAAGGTCGCATACTTGCCACCAAAGACTACGTCGACAGTGACGATGATGTCTACGCGCCTTGTATCCACTGTCGCCATGGCACCAATGTATTTTCTATACTCGCTGCCAATCAACCCGGGGTTTTGACAGGCACAGCTCCTGATGCCAATTACATTCTCCTTAGGACGGAAAACGATTATTCAGAAACCCATCAAGAGGAAGACAAGT
>CAZHOC010000097.1:10165-10434 GCA_964534295.1 uncultured Bacteroidia bacterium
AGTATTCACCACTTCACTGGGTTATTACAACTTTGACGCAGGAGAAGGCAACTATACCAAAGCAGACCTTGACGGTAACACCGCCATCATCACCCGTGCCGCAGACATGGCAGGCGAGAAAGGGATTCTCGTGGTCAACAGCGCTGGCAATAGCGCCAGTAGAGGCGTTACGGCTCCAGCCGACGGTGATCTAGTGATAGCAGTTGGTGCAGTTGATCAATGTGAAGAATATGCCAGCTTTTCTAGCCAAGGGCCAAGAGTAGATGGTA
>CAZHOC010000098.1:0-10327 GCA_964534295.1 uncultured Bacteroidia bacterium
GTGAGAAATCTGGTTTGACTGAAATCCCTCGTTGGCCTTATGTGGAAGCTCAATGCCTGCCAAATCCTAATGACTATTGTGTCAGTACTGCTGATCCTGTTGTGCAAATGGTAGATCAGAGTGTCGGTGGCTTTAGCGGTTATTGGGATTTTGGCGATGGCACCCAACAAGACTATGTCATGGGGCAAGATATCAACCATAGTTACCCTGCAATTGGCGATTATACCATTAAGCTTTATATAGAAAATGAAGGCGGCTGTAGTGATACCATAAGTGCAAGTATTTGCGTGGAACCTCTACAGTCCTATGTGTGGGTACCAAACGCATTTACTCCGAATGCAGACAATGTAAATGACCAATTTGTGGTAGTGGCCCAAGGCTTCGAGGCTTACCAATTACGCATCTTTGATCGCTGGGGTAAGCAGGTTTTCGAGACCCAAGATCCCAATGCGACTTGGGATGGCACTTATCAAGGTAAAAGCGTTCCCGAAGGGACCTACGTCTGGAAAATCGAAGGACAACTCGTCCGCAATAATCCAGACCTAGATTATCGAGCCACTTATTTTAGAGATCAAGGAAGTGTGACTATTTACAGATAAAAAGGGCTAATCTTCTATAGCTGCTTTTTTCTCTACAAATAGTGCTTTGATATCCTCCTCACTAGGTTCTGGGGGATTTTCTGTCTCGCCAATGGCACGGGATACCATCTTGGGTTTCTTGTGAAATAGTTTGGAAAGGAGAGATTGCTCTAATCCCATGACCTTGAATAATGGATTAGTGCCTGCTTTTCCTAAAACTTCCAGGGCTAGCTTTTTATTAGAGTCAGCTTTCATACCGATATCAGCTTTGGCAATATCTAAATCCTTCAGACTGAGGTTTCCGGTTGCAGAAATATTGGTCTTTGTACCTGATTCATTTGAAATCAGGATACTTACAGAATCTGCAGTTTTGATCTCAGCAATAATGACTAAATCTTCATCCCAGTCCTCGGCTTGGTAGCGTTTTATCACCTCCTTGCCGACTTCCAAGATATTCGAAATCATATCAGTTCGAATACCCGCTGCCTTAAAGACGTAGCTTTTCGCCTTAGTAAATTCTACTTCAAAAATTACCTCAGCGTTCATTTCTACAAGCTCAGCATTAGCCGCTGTATCAAATTTGGGATGAACATTTACGCCCTGTTCTGAAGAAAGATCGAGTTTGTCTTGCTTGATTCCCTTTCTCACTGAAAAATCAATACCTAGGTCTTTTAGGGTGCTTTGCATCGTGAAAACCCCATCTTTCATGTATCCTACATCTCCCAAGTTGAGGTTCTTGGAGAGCTCCCAGTTAGCGCGGAGATTCGTTTTCTTAAAAATATCTTTTTGATAATTCTTAATAGGCATGATTTAAGAAATAAGAAGTGATTTATTGCTAAATGCTTAATGTATTCGAATATTCCTTAAATCTAAAACGTTTTTATGGAATTGCAATCCGTATATCTTGGGATAAGAGCTAAGTATTTATACTGAAAAACTCCACCAATTCTTCTAAATTCGTGATATGAAAAGCAATGCAAATGTGCGCTGGTTTCTGATTATCGTTTTGTTGATCGTAGCCAATCTGATTCTGTCTAGTTTTTTCTATCGCGTAGACCTTACCAAAGAGAAGCGTTATTCGCTCTCTGATGTGAGTGAAGCTGCCTTGGATACTTTGGCTTATCCAATGTTTGTTACGGTATATTTAGATGGTGAATTTCCACCAGATATCCGTGCTTTTCAAGATGTGCTTCGCACAACGCTTCTAGAAATGAAGCAATACGCAAATGGGAATTTTGATTTCGAGTTTGTCGACCCCAGCAATAATCCTGAACTACAAAAGCAATTTCAGGAATTAGGCTTTATGCCAGTGCCAGTCAAATATCTCATAGGAGATGAAACGCGCTTTAAAAACATGTGGCCATTGGCCGCTTTTCGCTATAAAGACTACGAACAATATGTTGATCTTCTCAAAGGCGCGAGTATCCCCACTCCTCAAGGCCCTAATGTAAACTTTCAAAAAGCCGAGTCTGATCTAGAATATAAGCTCATGTCTACTGTGCTCAATTTGAGTCGAGAGCGGCGTGGTATTGTTGGCTTGGTTAGGGGGCACGGCGAGTTGCCGAACGAAAAAATCCAAGAGCTAGGCACTGAACTCGTCAACTCCTACAATTTGGTGGACTTCAATATGGCGAGAAGCTACGCTGGTGTGGCTGTGAGTCCAGACATCGATGTGTTACTTATCCTCCAACCCGAAGAAGCGTTCTCGGAACGAGATAAGTATGAACTTGATCAATATCTCATGCGTGGGGGTTCTATACTTTGGATTATGGATTATGAGAAGGTGGATTTAGACCTTTTTCAAAAAGTGTCAACTTTCACCGAGCTCTATGAACTAAATCTAGAAGACCTATTTTTTAAATACGGGGCCAAGCTAAATTTTGACTTGGTGCAAGACGTCAGTAGTGAAACCATTGAACTATTTGATGAAACCTCTCAAAATTTTGCGAGCCATCGCTGGGTGTTTTATCCCCGATATTATTCTTTACCTGAGCATCCAGTTACCCGCAATGTAGATGCGGTCATGATGCGCTATGCTAGCTCAATTGATACTGTCAATCAGCCTGGAGTGAAAAAGTCCGTCTTCCTGAGTTCTACGCCTCGTTCTCGTACGGTCCAGGGGCGTCAGTTTATTGACATCAATCAATACGTCCAGTCTCCTCCGCCTGTGAGTGTTTTTAATAAGCAGGGATTGATAATGGGTTTAATGATGGAAGGAGTCTTTGAATCCCTTTTTGCTGGACGGGAAGCTCCTACAGATTCTCTGGCTCCAGAAAAACCGACCGCTGCCTTTGGGGCGAGAAATAATCCTAGCCGTCCCGGTAAAATGGCTATTATCTCCGATGGCGCATTCCCGCAACCCCGAGTCTTCCGTGGGCGACAGCAAAGAGTTCCCTTTGATAATGTCGACCTAGTCATGAATGTGATCGATTACCTGGCTGGTGATCAGGCCCTTACGGAGATTCGTTCCAAAGAGGTGGTGGTACGACGCTTGGACAGAGAAAAGGCTCAAACTAGTGCTGGCAGCCTTCGTTTACTCAATTTGGTATTACCCAATTTGTTGATTTTGTTGTTTGGAGTGGTACTGTATTATGCCCGCAAAAGAAAATTTGCCCGCCCTATGTAATTTTTAGCATAGTCTCGACACTAACTAAGCAAATACAACCAAATAGTGATTTTCAATGAGGCCATTGTGCATGCCAATGGTCCAAGGAGATTTTTGCTTATTCCAACCATCATATCAATGAAAAAATCATTCAAACTCCCATTGTGGAGCACATCCTTTGTACTCATATTGGGCCTTTTACTTTTTGCCTGTAATACCTCAAAAAGCGTTGCAAATAGTAAGGGCAAGGACGCTTCCGATCCACTAGAAAAGTCTTTGCTTTGGAAAGTATCGGGCCCAGATATCCAAGACTCCTATTTATTTGGTACCATTCATGTGCTACCTCAAAGCAAATTTAAACTCCAAACAGGAGTGGAGGAGGCCTTCGCTTCCGCCGACAAGATCATCCTTGAATTAGATATGGATGATCCAAGTCTGCAAATGGAAATGATGCAATACGCGAAAATGCCGGATGGGCAAAACCTTGAGCAATTATTGACTGAAGAGGAGTATGATCAGCTAGATCGTTGGATACAAAAGTCCGCTGGGGTAAAGCTCCAAATGGTACACACCATGCAGCCACTGCTGTTGACCTCACTTATTCTCTCCGAATATATTGATGGCCCGCCTGCTAGCTATGAGTTAAGCTTTGTCCAAATGGCTAAAGCACAGGAAAAAGAGGTCTTAGGTCTTGAAACAGTCGCCGAGCAAATGGGTGCCATTGGCGAATACGGGGTAGAAAATCAAGTACGGGACCTCAAACAAATGCTATCCGATCCAGAGAGTGTGAAAACGGGTTTCACCCAATTGGTAGAGGCTTATCAATCTGAGGATGCGGATGGTATCTACGACTATATGCAGAGCCAAATGACGGGAAATGGTATGAATGCAAGTCTCTTAGAAAAACGTAATCAAAACTGGGTACCGAGGATAAAGGAATTTGCGGCTGAGCAGTCTTGTTTCTTTGCGGTAGGTAGTGGACACCTTGGAGGAGAACAGGGCGTAATTCGCTTGCTTCGTGCTGCTGGATACACCCTTACCCCAGTACAATAATAATTGAGTATTCGCTTGGCTATGGCTATCTTTGGGCTAGAAATTATTCCTCCCTATGCCCCAAATAAAGCGCCTTCTCGTAGCCAACCGAGGCGAAATTGCTCTCCGTATTATGCGGACCGCCCGTGAGATGGGCATCCAAACTATTGCAGTTTACTCTGAAGCGGATCGTTACGCTCCGCACGTTCGTTTTGCGGATGAAGCATATTTACTCGGCCCCCCAGCGGCGGCCGAGTCTTATTTATTAGGGGAAAAAATTATTCGAATATGTGAGGATAATGCCATCGATGCGATTCACCCTGGTTATGGTTTTCTCTCCGAGAACGCTCAGTTTGCTCGTCAAGTCGCTAAGGCTGGAATCATTTTCGTTGGACCTTCTGGAGATGCGATGGATCTGATGGGAGATAAGCTTTCTGCGAAGCAGGCAGTAAAATCATATGACGTGCCCTTGGTACCCGGTTTGGATGAGGCGATTACAGATGTGGAGGAAGCACAGAAAATCGCCGAAGAAATCGGTTTTCCAGTATTGGTAAAGGCCTCTGCCGGTGGTGGTGGTAAAGGCATGCGTATCGTCGAAAAGAAGGAAGAGTTTGCAGAGCAAATGGAGCGTGCGGTAAGTGAAGCCGTCAGCGCCTTTGGTAATGGTGCTGTATTCATTGAAAAATATGTAGGCTCTCCTCGCCATATTGAAATTCAGGTATTGGCAGACTCGCATGGAAATGTAGTCTACCTTTTCGAGCGGGAGTGTTCCGTGCAGCGGAGACACCAAAAAGTGATCGAAGAAGCGCCTTCAGCAGTACTCACTGAAGAGTTGCGCCAGCGTATGGGGGAAGCTGCAGTTAATGTTTGCCGCGCCTGTGATTATGTCAATGCCGGCACTGTGGAGTTTCTCCTAGATGAAAACCATAATTTCTACTTTTTGGAAATGAACACTCGCCTCCAAGTAGAACATCCTGTGACTGAAATGATCACCGGGCTAGACCTCGTGAGGGAACAAATAAAAGTAGCAGAGGGAGAGAAATTATCGTTCGGCCAAGCCGACCTGCAAATAAACGGGCACTCCATCGAAGTAAGGGTATATGCGGAAGATCCTACGAATAACTTCCTGCCTGATATCGGAAAACTGCACATATACCAGCGCCCTCAAGGCAGCGGGGTACGAGTAGACGATGGCTTTGAGGAGGGCATGGATATTCCGATTTACTATGATCCGATGATTGCGAAATTGATCGTACACGGGGCTGATCGCGAAACGGCTATCCAAAAAATGATCCGTGCGATCGATGAATACCAAGTAATTGGGGTACAAACGACGCTAGATTTTTGTCGATTCGTATTACAACACGAAGCCTTTACGAGCGGGAATTTTGATACTCATTTTGTAAAAAAATACTTTAGTCCTGCAGTGCTGGATAAAGAGCTAGATGAGACAGAACAAACCCTTTTAGCTTTGGTGGCAGAAAAGGCCCTCAATGGTCCGGTTGAAATCAGTCAAGAGGCGCATCCGCATCAACCTAAGAGTGCTTGGCGGATCAATCGGAGCCGCTAAAAGCTAAGGCGAAAGCCTTGAATTATGCCTTCAAAACAAAAACACCGGGGTCAACATCAAGAAGACCCTACCTTATTTGGTCCCAAAATGCTGCCTAAACTCAATCAGGCAGTAAGTGATCTATCTTTTTTGTTGAGCCGTTCTTATCCTGAAAATGCTTCTCTGAAATTGGTTGGTGATCATCATCGATTGACTCAGCGCCAGCGCAAAGCACTGATGCGTGCTAGCTGTTCCGAGCAAGCTAAAGCCCACCGCCAGCAGATTGCTTTGGCTAGCAGTGAGTTAGAAGGGGCTGATTTGGCCATCGACGGCTACAATCTGTTGATTACCATTGAAGCGGCGCTTGGTGGTGGAATAGTGATTGACTGCTATGATGGCTATTACCGGGACATTGCGAGTGTACATGGGACTTACCGGAGGGTCGAAGAGACTAAACCCGCTTTGGTAATGATAGGCGTTAGTCTGCAAAAACTAGGGGTCAAATCTGTCAATTGGTATCTTGATAAACCCGTATCAAATAGCGGAAAACTCAAAGGGATGATGTACGAGATTGCTGGTGAGTACAGTTTCCCTTGGCGGGTGACGCTTTCTAATAATCCAGATAAGGTCTTTCCTACCCTCACAGATCAAATCTCCATCTCCTCTGATGGTTGGGTGCTCGATCATATTGAATCGACTTTTAACCTCCATAAATACCTGCTAGCTAGTATTCCTAAGGCAAATCTTATTTGCCTAAATGGAGGGTAAGATGTGCTTCAATATAGCCTTTCGATTTGTTGAGTGAGTATTTAGTTTTATGGTAAATTATTTACCGTGAAATTTACATGGATTTTAGTCCTTGCCATTTTTTGTTGCGGTTTAACTTCCTCCCTATTCTCGCAGAGCCTCAGGGTTGTAACTGATACAGCCTATATTGGGTGTGATTACAGTCCCGTAAGCCTGAGTCCTTCTGTCTTGGATTTCAGTCAGATGGGAATCGAGTATAAATACTACAATGGGAACTGGAGCCAACTTCCTGATTTCACGACTTTAAGTCCAACGGACAGTGGCTCGGTAGATAATTTGGATATCTCTGTCCGCAATGACCAAAGCAATTACGGTTTTGTCTTCACAGGTTATATTTACTTAGATACGGCCGGGAATTATACCTTTTATACTTCTTCAGATGATGGCTCCAAGCTCTTTATCAATGGAGATGAAGTAGTTGATAATGATGGCTTGCATGGAACAAGGGAACGTTCGGGTACTATTAGCCTTAGGCAGGGTATGCATGCCTTTGAAGTCCAGTTTTTTGAAAGAAGTGGGGGAGAGAGTCTAAGCTGGAAGTATGAAGGGCCAGCTATTTCTAAGCAGTCGGTGCCCGATGATATCTTGTTTAATAGCGATTTGTCAAGTTTGACCTACGCCTGGACTGGGCCAGGGGGATTTAGCTCTACTGATCCCAACCCAATGGTCAATACCTTGGGTACCTATTATTTGACGGTGTCAAACGCAGATACCGCTATCTCAGATAGTATGCAACTTTTGCTTCATAGCAATCCCGTTTTTGAGGCGCAAGGCGCTTGGTTGGCCTGTGGGCAAGACTCAACTGAGATCACAAATAACTTAAACGGGAGTCTATACCAAAGTGGTATTAGATATGATTATTATACAGGTAATTGGAACAATCTGCCTGACTTTAGTACTCTAGTGCCAGACTATAGTGGCATTGAAACCAATATTAGTCTAGATCCACGCTCCGCGGAGGATTATTTCGCCTTTGTCTATAAAGGGGAGATTTATTTGGATACGGCCGGGACATATACCTTCTATGTTTCATCAGACGATGGGAGTAAAATCTTAATCAACGATGTCTTGCTAGTTGATAATGATGGCCTTCATGGCAATAGAGAAAGAAGCGATACCATTACGCTGCCCGTAGGCTATCATTCTTTTGAGGTTCAATTTTTTGAGAGAAGCGGTGGGGCCAATCTTAGCACTTCTTATGCGGGACCCGGTATTAGCAAAACTACTATTCCCGATGAGGTATTATTCTATCAAAACGAAAATTCTTACTCCTATCAATGGACAGGACCCAATGGATTGAGCGATTCATTATCACAAATCTATGTAAGTGAGGCTGGTACCTATACCTTGAGTATCACCAATGAAACTACCCAATGTAGTGCTTCTGATACTGCTTATGTAGAATACTATTGTGTCGGCTATCAGGGCCAGGTCTTTGAGGATATTAATGAAAACTCTGCCTTCGATATGGGAGAGCTAGCCTTAGATTCGATACAGGTTTTTCTTTTAGATGATCTGCAAAATCTATTGGATAGCACCCTGTCGGATAGCACAGGTGTTTTCAGTTTCCCAGATTTAAGACCTGGAAGCTATAGATTTAGACTTGCCAATCTTCCAGATGAGCTGGGGTTATTGAGCGGTTTAGTAGGTTATGCAGATCAGGAGATTGGAGGAGTAAGGTTCATTACGACCCCTTTGGAAGTCTTGAATCCTGCTAATAATACTTCTTTGGCGATCCCTTTGGTGAGGTCTCTTACTTTGCCCGTGGAGTACCTTGACCTTCAATTAGTGGAGGAAAACGATTATTGGACCCTAAAATGGGCTACTGCCTGGGAGCAAAACAATGAGAAATTTGTCATTGAACGTTCCCTGGATGGCCACTTATTTGGTGCTATAGATGAGGTGCCAAGCATTGGAAATAGTCAAGTCCCCTTGAGTTATCAGTACGTAGATAAAGATAAAGCCATAGGAAATATAGTCGATCAGTGGTATTACCGAATCCGCCAAGTTGATTTTGATGGACAGTTTCATCTCAGTAAGGTGCTAACTGCAAAAGTATCCGGGGATGAGATCCCCTTAGAAGTTACTGGCTACCCTAATCCGGTTACAGGGCCAGAGTTTCGGGTGCGTTACAGTGCTGGGGGGCAAGAAGCTTTCGTTGAGTTTAAAATTATTAGTGCCTTAGGTCAGGAGGTGCACTACCAAGAATTGGAAAAAGGGCAATTGTTAGAATTTAAAGTCGACATCGCCAATTGGCCCTCCGGATACTATTACTTACAAATCAACGATGGTGATCAACAATCTGTGTTTAAGTTGCTAAAGCAATAATCAGGTCTGCTTGGGGCTTTTGTATTAATTCGGGCATATCAGTAACTTGCGCCTTCGGAGAACGTTTATCTCCATAGCAAAACTTTCGAAACTGGTTATGCAGTCTTACACCTGGTTTTATTCTCTCGCTGATGCCTTAAGTTCCGATCAGGAACAGGTCCTAGCAGCTGACTTTGAGCGTTTCCTTGCTCAATGGAAATCCCACGGTACCCCAGTCGAAGGTTTGATAAAGATTCGCTACGGGCGATTTGTTATCGTGCAATCTAACCCGGATGATGCCAGACCATCTGGTTGCTCGATCGACAGCTTGAAAAAATCTGTGAGTACGATCTTAGAGAAGCATGGCCTGAAAGTGTTGGATGCTAGCTATGTATACTATCGTTCTGGCACAGAAATCAATGCTGTCCACTTTCGCGAATTGAACCAATTGGCAGCTGATGGTACCCTAGAAGCCAATACCATCGTATTTGATCACTCTCTCGCTCAATCTGACGATTTGAGTAAGTGGGAGCTTCCGCTTAAACAAACTTGGTTGAAACGCTATTTGCCTAAGGTAAAGCAATAGCCAGGTTTTCTCGTTTCTTATGTTGATTCATATATCCTGGCGAAATCAATTTGCTGGGATTTGATGTTTATACTCTCCCCCCTTAACATTTTAAAACTATTAATTAACCAAGCAAAAAAATGGAACCATCTGTTCAGGACGTCCCTGGAATCAATCTGGTAGAAAATCGCTACCAAATCCAGGGAGTAGATGTATTGGAAATGTGTGAGCAATTTGGCTCACCTCTATTTGTGTATGACGCTGACAAGATTAAATCTAAATACGAGGCCATGACTAATGCTTTTGCAGGTTTGCCTCATAAGATCAAATATCCTGTCAAAGCACTTTCCAATCTTAGTATCCTGAAATGGTTTAAACACTTAGGAGCAGGTCTTGATACCGTTTCTATGCAAGAGGTTCGTCTAGGACTAAAGGCAGGTTTTGCCCCAGAGGAGATCATCTTTACGCCTAATTGTGTCTCTTTTGAAGAAATTAAAGCTGCGGTTGATTTAGGCTTGATGGTCAATATTGACAATATCTCCATCTTGGAGCAATTTGGCCATGAATACGGTAATAGTGTGCCTTGTTGTATTCGATTCAATCCGCACATTTTTGCGGGTGGTAACAGCAAGATTCAGGTAGGACATATTGATTCTAAATTTGGCATTTCTGTCTATCAGCGTCGTCATGTACAACGCATCGTTCAGGCAGCCAATATCAATGTAGTCGGTCTACACGTACATACGGGTTCTGATATCCTGGATGCGAGATCTTATATCCAAAGTGCTGAGATCATGTTTGACTTAGCCCATGAGTTTGAGAACTTAGACTTTATTGACTTTGGCAGTGGTTTTAAAGTCGGTTACAAGGAAAATGATATTGTT
>CAZHOC010000099.1:0-10326 GCA_964534295.1 uncultured Bacteroidia bacterium
GATCTTTTGATCGTTACTCAAGCGGAGTCAGGAGAGATGGAGATGAAGATTCGCAAATTCTCTATTTATCAGCTCCTCACCGAAGTTTTAGAATCCTTAGAATATAAGTTTACCAAGAAGCAACGCAATATTGCTTATCGGATTATTGCCAATGGACATGAAAATACGCCTGTGCTCGCTGATCGCGAACGCATCCAACAGGTATTGACTAATTTGGTGGATAATGCGATCAAATACGGGGACCAGTCAGGTGAGGTGCAATTAATCCTTGCCCAAAGAGAGGAAAAGATGGAAGTCTCTGTGAAGGATGATGGTCCTGGCATTGGGGATGAACACTTAGATAAGATATTTCGACGCTTTTATCGGGTCGATAAGAGTCGCTCCCGAGAAAAGGGAGGAACGGGGCTTGGTCTAGCCATTTGTAAGCACTTATTGGAGGCCCATGGAGAGCATATTTCAGTAGAAAGTAGTGCTGCGAACGGCACAAAATTTACGTTTAGTCTCAAAATCGCACAGGCTAACGCCTGATGATTGCGCTGCCCGTCAATCTCATCCAAGATTTTATTGAAAAAAAATCACTGCAATTCGCAAATAGAAATATGAGCATATTTCCATATGTAAGTATTTGTATATCAGTTGCTTAGACAACTAACACATCTGGAAACTTCAATATTTCAAGGGATTGAAGCGATTTTTAGGGTTTGAATTGTGAAGGGGTCGCTTTATTTTTAAAAGATCACTTTAACTGTAAACCCTACATGAGAAAGTACTTTACCCTACTCTACACATTTCTGTTGGGGCTAGGAGGTATGGCACAGGCACAGTTCTGTATACCTACCTACACAACAGGTCCAACGGTAGGAGACTCCATTGTTTCCTTCCAATTGGGCAGTATTAATGCTTCCTTTCCAGGGGATCCCTCTGGATACAATGATTACACGGCTCTCGCTGGAGCAACTACCACGCTAACCGCGGGGCAGTCTTACACAGCGAGCATAGTCAACAACCCTACCTTCGGTGAAAATGTTGCGTTGTACATCGATTTTAATGATGATACAATCTTCGACCTTGCCACTGAAAAACTTGGCGAAGTAAACATTCTGGCAGGTCAGACTGGAACCATCACCTTTACGGTACCGGCTGGCGCTACTCAGGATACAGTTCGCTTACGTATGGTCTGTGATTTCTCCGCTGGACCTGTTGATGCCTGTGTCAGCACCACTTGGGGAGAAACAGAAGATTATCACGTAATCATTTTGCCTCCTTCTGACGATGACGTTGGGGTGAGCGCAATCGAGCAAGTGCAAGCACCTGGTGGCCCTTGTACCTCTTTAGGTATGGTGCCGATCACTGTTGAGGTGTCCAACTTTGGTAACCTTGCTCAAACCAGTGTGCCGATGGCTTACTCCATCAATGGTGGTACACCTGTTCCGGAAATATTTACTCCTGCCAACCTTCCGATGGCGGGTTCTGTAGATACTTTCACCTTTACTGTATTGGCGGATCTTTCCAACTTCAACACTACCTACAACATTCAGGTATGGACAGATCTTGCTGCTGATACGCTACCGCAAAACGATACCCTTAACTATACAGTGGTATCGCCAAACTTACCTGCGGTAACACCAGCTAATGCTTATACAGAAGATTTTGAAACCTTTATCCCTGGTTTCCCTGGAACCTTCGCAAATGGTTGGACTACCACTAACACAACTACTCCACGTTGGCAGGTAACAGAAGGACCTGGTTTTGACAACAACTCATCTGGTACCGGACCTTGGTTTGATAATACACTACAAGGAGCTGTTGGTGGTAGATATGTATTTGTTGAAAGTTCAGGCGGTACAGTAGGCGCGGTTTATGACCTCGTTTCTCCTTGTATCGACCTATCTGGTGTTACAGGTCCTCGCTTAGAGTTTGCTTACCACATGTTTGGTGATCCTGCAGACATGAGTTATATCGTTACTCAGGTCCTCTCAAATGGTGTTTGGACTACAATTGACTCAATTGGTGGTCCTCAGCAAGCAGCTGGTACTGATCCATGGTTGATTCGTAATGTAGGCCTCGGTGCTTATGCGGGTCAAGTTATCCAGATTCGTTTCCTAGGTAATAACCCAACTACTGGCTTCCAGGGTGATGCATCTATTGATGATGTGAGAATCTTCCAGCCCCTGCCCAAAGATGGTGGTATCTTTGATGCCTTTGGTATTGCTTCTGATTGTGGCATCTCAAATAATGAAACCATCCAAAGCATTGGTCGCAACTATGGTACAGATACACTTTTCACTCTTGATGTAAATTATACCATCAACGGTGTTTTAGGTACAGCTCTTACGATCAATGATACGATCGCACCTGACTCTACCTTTACAGCGGACTTTACTGGTATTGACCTCTCAGTTCCTGGAACGTATGAAATCTGTGTCTTCACTACCAATATCGCAGGTGATGTCAACCAATTAAATGACACTACTTGCTTTACTGTAGTCAATATCCCTGTACTAAGTACCTTCCCTTATCTTGAAGACTTTGAGTCTGGTAATGGTGGATGGACTGCTGATGGTACTGGTGGCACTTGGGCGCTTGGTACACCTGCAAAAGCCGTGATCAATGGTGCTGCTTCTGGTGTTAACGCTTGGGTAACTGGTGGTTTGACTGGCCAGTACAACAACAATGATAATTCATTTATCCTCGGTCCTTGTTTTGACTTCTCTACTTTGGTTAAACCGATCATCAGACTTGATGTTTGGTGGGAGTCAGAATTCAGCTGGGACGGTCTAAAAGTACAAACCTCTATCGATGCCGGTGCAACTTGGCAAGATGTAGGTATGCTCAATGATCCTAACAACTGGTACAATGACGGTACGATTTCCGGTCTTAACTATACTGGTTCACAAGTAGGTTGGACAGGTCGTAACGGTAGTGGATCAAATGGCTGGGTAACCGCTGAGCACGAATTGAATGGTCTTGGTGGTCAATCAAGTGTATTGGTTCGTCTTGCCTTCGGATCTGACGGTTCTGTACAAGGTGAAGGGGCTGCGTTCGACAATGTCGAAATCTTTGAAGCTCCACCATTTGACCTTGCTGCTTATAATCTAGTTTCGCCTGTTTCTGGTTGTGGTCTAACCGACTCAAGCCAAGTGAAATTAGAATACATTCACGAAGGTTCTCAGTCTGTAACGGGTGTTGTCTTTGGTTATAGAATCGCTGGTGGTGCTCCCGTACTAGAAACTGACACCCCTACAGTTAACCCTGGCGATACCCTTTGCTACCTATTCACAACATTTGAAGACCTTAGTATTCCTGATACTTACAATGTAACTGTTTGGGTATCTGCACCTGGTGATACTGACAATGCAGATGATACACTCATTGTAGATGTACTTCACAAAATTCCGATTACTACTTATCCTTACTTAGAGACCTTTGACAACCCAGGTGGTGTGTTACCAACGTCTTGGGAGAACGTAGCGGATGATGGTCCACAAGACTGGATCTTTAACTCTGGAGGTACATTTGTATTTAACTCTGGGCCGGATGTCGACCATACCTTTGGTACCCCTAACGGTTTCTATGCCTTGGCATCTGACCAGTTCAATAATAATGAAGACTCCGTCATATTGATCACGCCTTGTTTTGATGTCTCAGCCTTGACTTCTCCGAAGTTTAGCTTCTGGTATCACTCTAACAATGCGAATGGTCCGAATGACCCATTTGAAAATGAGCTTCACATTGACTTGATCTTCAATGGTACCATCACTTATGACTTCATTCCTCCGATTGTCCACAAAGACAATCTCTGGAACTTGATCGAGTTAGACATGTCTAACTACATCGGTGTCTTTGCGATTCGTTTCCGTGCCAACAACAACAATGGTACTCAGGTACACGACTTCGCAATCGATGATATCGGAGTTGTAGAAGTATTACCTCAGGATGTAGGTGTTACCGCATTGGTTGATCCAGCTGATGGTTGTGGTCTTCTTGCGACTGATACTGTAATCGTTGAGATTACTAACATTGGTACTGACTCTGTAAAAGGCGGCTTTGACGTATCTCTACAGATTGGTGCTGGTCCTGTTTCTACCATCTCTATCACAGATACGATCTTGGCAGGTAACGTACTTCAAGTACCATTCTTCCCAGTTGATCTATCTACACCTGGTATCTATAATGTTACCAGCTGGACTTCTGGTCTAGCAGGTGATACCAACTTTGGTAATGATACCTTGATGGCTGATATCATTTCTGAGCCTTCTCTTGGTCTTCCGATAGAAGAAGACTTTGAGACTTATGCTCCAGGTGATCAGGTATTCTTAAACTTCGTCAACGATCCGAATGCTGATATTCCATGGCAAGTACGTACGGGTGGTACTCCTTCAGGTGGTACTGGTCCTTCAAGTGCCTTCTCTGGTGCGAATTACATCTACATGGAGACCTCTGGTCCAGCAGCTGGTTCTGAGGCGGTCTTGCGTTCTGCTTGTATCGACCTGACCAATGTCGCTAACCCATCTCTATTCTATGCTTACCACATGTTTGGTGGTACAATCGGCAACCTGGATGTAGATGTTGAGACGGCTAGTGGTTCTACTAACGTTACTTCTATTGTTGGTCAGCAGCAGCTTGCTAACGCAGATCCTTGGATTCAAGATACTGTAGACCTAAGCCCATGGGCTGGTCAGGTTATCCGTATCATCTTCACGGGTGTAACGGGTGGTTCATTCCAGAGTGATATCTCAATCGACGCGATCGATATCCGTGAATTGGTAGATGATGATATCTCTGTATTAAGCCTTCTTTCACCTCCAGGTGCAGATTGTAATAGCGACTCTACTGTAGTAGAAATCGAAATTACTAATACCGGTACTCAGCCTCAGGTCAACGTTCCTGTAACAGTAGACTATACGGGTGCTGCTACTGGTAGCATTACTACTACTGTTCCTGGTCCAATCGCTCCTGGTGCAGTTCTCAACGTAGTAGTGGGTACCGTGAATACCTTAGTTGGTGGTACATTCAACTTCACCGCCTACTCCTCACTATCTACTGATACGATTACCGTCAACGATTCTACTTTCAGTACTAGTGTGATTACCGTGCGTCCTCCTGCACCTGTTGCAGTAGCAGATACGATCGTACTTTGTACACCAGATTCTACGATAGCAAGTGTTGTCAACGACACTGCCTACTCATACCTCTGGTATACTGATGCAGTAGGTGGTACTCCAATCGCCTTTGATACAGCTGACTTCCAGACTGGCTTCTTAACCAGTGATACTACGCTTTACGTTGAAGCCGTTCCTGGTGGAGATGGGCAGCTGATCAAGGTTACCGAAGCAGAGCTTCTAGGTCCTGACTATATGGAGGTAATGAACACAGGCCTTACGCCTGTTGACGTTACTGGCTGGACCGTTGCCTTTGGTGAAGATGCAGCCGCTGGTATCAACGATGTGGCAAATACCACATGGACGATGAATGGTGTCATGCAGCCGGGCGAAATTCGCGTACGTAATGACGCAATCGGTGATCCAAACTACATTGGCCAAAACATTCTTTGGAATGGTGGTCAAGAAGGATGGGTTGTAATCCTAGATGCGCTTAACAATGTTGTAGACGTGATGTTCTTCAACTGGTCTGCAGCTGATATCGCTACTTTCGCACCGACTATCAATGGTACTACTATTGACATCACTGGTAAGTGGAGTGGAGACGGTATCGACGTAAGTAACCCTGTTACTGCTCAAAACGTCTACCGTACCGGTTCTTTTGACAATAATGACGCTTCTGATTGGTTGACTTCTGCGACTGCAGCCTTTGCAACCCAAGGTGGTCTTAACCCAGGTCTTAGCAATGTTGTTACCGGCGGTGGCGGCGGTGGTGCTTGTCCAAGTGAGCCACGTACGCCAATCGTAATTCAAGTAGCGCCTCCAGCAGCCTTGGATCTCGGTAATGATGCAGTTGCTTGTGCGGGTACTGTCGTAGATGCTTTTGATCCTTCGATCGTAAGCTACATGTGGAATACCGGTGAAATGACTTCATCTATCGCAGTATCTGTTTCTGGATCTTACTACGTAGATGTCGTAGACAACAACGGTTGTACTGCTAGTGATACGATCAACATGACCATCCTACCGTCTCCAACTGTAGACCTAGGACCTGACTCGCTTGTATCTTGTGGTGGTCTTACCCTTGATGCTGGTAACCCTGGTTCTACCTACATCTGGTCTGTATCTGGTCAGTTTAGCCAAACCCTACAGGTATCTACTACTGGTACTTACTGGGTTGAAGCCAACGAAAATGGTTGTGTCGATTCAGATACTATCTACGTTGAAGTACTTCCTGCCCCATCCCTCAACTTAGGCGGAACCATCGCTGCTTGTGATGATGTTACGCTTGACGCCTTGAACCCTGGTTCAACTTATGCATGGAGCACAGGTGCTACTTCTCAGACGATCACAGTTACGCCTCCAACCACTGGTGCTGATACCATTACGGTAACCGTAACCAATGCTTCTGGTTGTGATATCACTGAGCAAGTCATCATCACTCCTGGTGTTGATCCTGTGGTAGATCTAGGTGCTGACGTTACGGCTTGTGATAGTGTACTATTGGATGCTGGTAACCCAGGTGCTTCTTATGCATGGAGTACTGGAGAAACCACCCAGACAATCTACGCTACTGCTGATGGTAATTATACCGTAACAGTAACTGATCCAACAGGTTGTGAAAGCTCTGATGATATCAACGTAACCCTCGAGTTTACTCCGGTTGCAGGTATCGGTGTCAACACTACCTTCGGTTATACTTATGACTTTACTAACCAATCAACTGCCGGTGCAAGCCTAGTTTGGGACTTCGGTGATGGTTCTCCAACCTCAACTGATCCTAACCCAACGCATGTATACGCATTTGATGGTTCGTACACAGTTACTTTGATTGCGACTAACAATTGTGGCGCGGATACTACTACCTTGGTATTAGGTAGCGTAGATATCGACGAGCTATTTAGCCAAGCAATCGACGTATTCCCGAACCCGACTTCAGGAAACTTCTACATCAAGTCTGCCGAGCTGCAAGCCGAAAACTTGAGTGTTGAAGTCTACGACGCTAAAGGTGCCGTTATCTATCGTAAGCAACTCGGCCGTGTCAACGGATTCGATGAGCAAGTCGATTTGACCAACCACCCAGAAGGTGTCTATATGGTGAAAATCTCTGACGGAACCCGCAACGCTACCAAGCGTATCGTGCGCAAGTAAGTCTGATTGACATACTACTAATAAGCGAGGCTGGATTTCCAGTCTCGCTTTTTTTGTTTTCTAAGGGTTTTTGCTGCTTCGCAGAACGCTTATTTGAGCTGCGGCATACATGCCACAGCTACCAGTTGAATCCATACGGCTGGGATGACGTTTGATGATTTTTTCGCCTCCGGCAATCCAATCAAATCATCTTTTATGCCGGAATGTGAGGGACGAGCATATCCGGTATCTTTTGACTTTTCTCTGCTTCGCAGAACGCTTATCCTTCGGGTGCGGGATGCATGCGCGCACCTACATTTAGTCGATAGTAGGGGCGTATTGCAGCTCATCAAACTATCAGCATAAGCTTGTCTGAAGACCTTTTAGATCTTATTGCCGCTGCGCGGAACCTTAATATCCCCTCATATACATTTCGACAGAGGCCTACGGCCGAGGAGAAATCTCCTTGGCATCGAGATGTAATTACGATTGAGTGATAGGAGATTTCTCGTCGGTCCGCTTCTCGGACCTCTTTCGAAATGAAGGTGAGGATGATTTACGAAACGAAAAGACACTGCCTTGTCGCCCCCTAGAGATAAGCGTTCCGCGTCCCGAAAGCTTTCGGGAGTAAGCCAAAAACAAAGCCGTCAAAATTCAGGATACACTCTTGCTAAACCTATATCCCCAACTGCATACTGGTGAGGTTGCCGATATAGATGAGATAGCAAAATAGCAGCATAAATCCCTCCCAGCGAGTGAGCATCTTGTCTTGCAGACTAAAGAGGGCCAAACCGCTGATAATGATCAAACCCGGCAGGCCAAATTCAAGGATGGATTTAGGGATTTCGATGTCTCCAATGAGACGAGGGATGCCCATGACGCAAAAAATATTGAAGATATTGGAGCCGACGATGTTACCCACCGCGAGCTCGGCATTTTGACGACGAATCGCCACTACAGAAACCACTAGTTCAGGAAGAGAAGTCCCTAAAGCTACGGCAGTTTGAGCGACGAACTCATTACCGACATCAAACCACTGAGCGATAAAGTCTATGGCTTCCACATTGTAGTTGGCCGAAAAATATATCAATACTATCGAAGCAATAAGCTTGCTTATATCTCGCCAGGTAATCCTCAGATTCGGGTCTTTGGCTTGCTCCTCCGGTATTTCTGCTTTGCCAGAAGTAAATATGTAGGCTAAATAAAGTACTAAGCCTAGGACAAAGAGGAGACCTTCAGGAAAAGAGAAGGTATAGTTTTGTAAGGCGAGATAAAGCAGGACGCTTGCCCCCATCATCACTGGCAGATCCACACTCATCAGATCAAACTTAAGCTTAATCTTACCTCCAATAATTCCCACCATACCAAGCACTAGGCCCATATTGGCGATATTGGAACCTACTATATTGCCTAATACAATCTCTGAATTACCCTTGAGGACTCCCGCGATAGAAGTGACCAATTCAGGTAGGGAGGTACCCAAAGCTACTAAGGTAACCCCTACCACAAATGGCGATATACCAATGGCTAAGCCAATCTTCTCAGCTACTTTGATAAATAAATCAGCTGAGATGACTAGGACGGTAAGGGTACCGATAAATACAATTATCCAAATCCAAATTTCTGCCATGCGATAGCAATGAGGTGTCGCAAAGGTACGAAAAGCGAGCTATGTAGGTTCAGATATTATGTCATAATGGCAAAGTATATAATCATATTCTAACATTAGCTTAGCTCTGCAGTGAGGAAAAAAAGGCGGATTTTGTTAGTTTTGATTGGTTCACCGGGCTCCTATGAACAAGACGATTTTGTGTCTGCTACTTCTCCTGCCATTGCGCCTTTGGGCACAAGAGAGGACGTTTGTAGGTATCAACTTGGCTCCCCTCCTTATCAATACCTTTGAAATTCGGGCCGAACGCCAGCTCAGTCCCATTTTCAATTTGCAAGTGGCAGGTGGTTTTCGTTACCAAAATATTGGTTCTGAAAACACTCCTCGAGTCTCTCTTCTCAAAGATTACATTGACTACAGCAATACGGGTCTGCACCTTTCTGTAGGCGGTCGTATTTTTAATGATTCTGCCAATCCTTATGAATTTCCATATATCGCCCTGAATCTCAATGCAAATTGGTATCGGGATCGCGTTTTGGATCGTTCATCGCCCAGTCCCATCCTCATTCAGTATGACGGCCTAAAATTAGGCGGAACTTTTACGCTAGGATTCGTTATTTATATCATGGAAAGGCTGTATGTGGATCTGGGTCTGCAAATCGGTTATAGTCCGATGCGTGCAGATGTACTGTCTTATTACTCAGGTGGATTGGGCTATACGACTTTTGGCTCCAACCGCTTTAGTTTAGAAGGCGCCCATTTTCAGCCAGTGATAACCCTCAAATACGAAATTTTCCGTGATAAGCGGGCCCGTCTCCGCGATCAGGAATAGCACCTATGGCTTCTATTAGTTTGATTACCATTGGCGATGAATTACTCAAGGGGCGCATCGTCAATACCAATGCCTCCAAAGCGGGCCTCATGCTCCGTACACATGGCTTCTCTTTTCATCGCGTCGTCACGATTTCTGATACCAAGGAGGACATCCGAGATACGGTCAAGGCAGAGCTTAGTACCCATGATATCGTGATTATGTGTGGCGGCCTCGGCCCTACCCAAGATGATATCACCAAACCGACCCTGGCAGAGTTGTTTGATAGTGAGATGGAGTGGCATGCCCCTACTTTGGCTTATTTGGAGCGCCGCTACGCGGAACGCGGCCGCGAGCTCGACGAGCGTTCGAGTCGCCAAGCAATGGTGCCCGCAGTCGCGGAAGTACTGCCCAATCCAATGGGGACTGCTCCGGGTATGGCTTTTGAGCAGGATGGCAAGCTGCTGTTTTCTTTGCCGGGCGTCCCCTTTGAGTTTTTCTACCTACTCGAAAACAAAGTCCTCCCTAAAATCAAATCTAATTTTGATACCGGTTTTTTTGATCATCATATCGTTCGGATACTAGGGGTGCCTGAGTCGCGTGCTGCCCTTTGGATCAATGAGCTCGAGGCACAAATGGACCCTGGTGTCTCTTTGGCCTTCCTGCCTCGTAAT
>CAZHOC010000100.1:0-7633 GCA_964534295.1 uncultured Bacteroidia bacterium
GCTGATCTTGGTAGCAGCTTAACACCATGTCCGCCTCCCTACTTAAACCAAAAAGCGCATAATAGTGCAATGGCTCAGGGGTATCTACTACTAAAAGACGGATATCTTTGATCATACTGAGCTGCGAAGGTTTTTGCTGCAAAAGAGCAGTATGAGCCTTAACCTTTTCATATTCTTCTCCCCACACACTTTCAAAGCGTTCCGGAAATTGCAGTACCTCCGCAAATCGAGGCAAACAATACTCATATTTAGGAACACAAGCCTCAGCCTCATCTTTTGCCTCAAAAGGCATATAAAACTCTCGCCTTTCCACCTCATTGAGCCAACAAGTCAGCTTTAATCCCAGCTCCGCTCCTCGTCGACTAGGGTCATATTCTCGAAAGTCTCCAATGAGGGCCGCTTCGCGCAACGCTGCTTCGTAGCGCAAGGCAAGCTCTGGTTCAAATAGACTCCATACCCCTAGAAAGCCGTCTACGTCAAAATGATTGTTGGTAACCGAGGGCCAATTCAAGCCTTCATGCTGCGCTTTGATCGCATTGAGCACGATGCCCAGACTTGTATCATCATGTAGGCCCTTTAATTTGGGCGCCCCTCTCCAATGCGAAAAAATCAGGCCGTGATGGTGCATTGCATCCACCACCACGACCTGACTATCAGCCTTTACTTGCTTAAAGGGCAAGAATCTTTTCATTACAACTTAACCGTGAGGCTCGCCATAAAGTTGCGGCCAGCTTGAGGGTAGTAAAAGTTTTCCGTTACCTGTCCCCCTCCAGCGATGTAGCTAAAGGTATAGCCATTCGGCTCGTATTGGGCATTAAATAGATTGTTTATCTGTACGCCAAAACGAATTTGCTTGGCCCACTGGGGCATCCAATCATAATGTGCTCTTAATTGGCTCACATAAAAGGGATCCAAGCTGCGTGACACCTGACTGGTATTGTCCAAATATTGACGACCCACATATTTGTGTACCCAGTCAATATTGAGGCCTTTGACCGGCGTAAAATTCAGCGTCATACCGGCAATAGCATTAGGAGAAAAAGCGATATCGGTATTTTCATACTGATTCAGTACTATGCCGCCATTGTCATAGTCGTAGATAAATTCTTCAAATGCACCTACTTTATTGCGAGAGAGGGTAGCGTTCGCCGCGAGGCTCATCCAAGGAGTAAGGCGCGCATCGGCAATCACCTCAATACCAGTACGGTAGCTATCTTCCACATTCTGACGGAGGGCACTACCTACATCATTTAGCTCACCATTTAGCACTAGCTGATTGGTGTAATCCATGAAATAGTAATTCGCATTGAAACGGAAACCTTTGGTCTTGAAGCGATAGCCCAACTCCCAATCTCTCAAAGTTTCATGCTCAGGGATACGACCTTCTGGGGCATCAATGAAATCGGTTCTTACCGGCTCGCGATTACTGATCGCAAAAGAGGTATAAAGCTGAGATTTGGTATCCAATTGGAAGGTTACCCCTGCTTTGGGGTTAAAAAACAAGAACTCAAAATCCCCTTGTAATGGGCGCTGGTCGTTATCAATCCCCGCTCCGCTGAACGTACTGTCACCGTAAACGTAGTCGATAGAACGAACTTGCAAGTCTACAAAGGCTGTTAATTTCTCCCCAGCTTGATATAAAGTTTTGAAGTAGACATTGTTATCGCGTTTGCGAGAAGTATTGTCATAATAGCGTTCGCGAATATCAGTCTCCCCAGCATACTGTGCCCAAATAATCTCCCCAAAGTGATCACCGATATATTGATTTGAAGCACCGCCCAACGTAAAGCTTAGGTTTGCCATCGGCTTATAGTTCATGGAGTAAATCATCCCCACAAAATCATTGTCTAACCAACGACGGCGAATCAAATCAGTCGTGGTGATCGTATCAGGGCCTTGAATCAGCTGCAAAGGGGTAAAACCATAATCCCCCAAGTCTTCTCCATCACGGTATTGCTCGAAGTAGCCAAATCCTTTGGTGTAGTGAAGGCCAACATTAAAGTTGAACTGATCATTGGCTTCGTAAGCATAAAAAGCTTGGTAGTGATTTTGCTGGTAATTATCTACCTCATTTTCATAAGTATAGTAGTTAGAGCGACGCAGCTCCGGATCATCCAAAAAGCTTTCTGGAACTCCCCACCATGACTGATAGGTGCGTTCTCTGCCGGAGAAAACATTGACTTTGAACATGCTCTTTTCTCCATAATAACCTCCTGAGAGGAAAAAGGAGTTCAAATCAGAACTCGCACGATCCACCCAGCCATCAGAAGTAATATTAGATAGACGGGCGTCAAAGGCAAAGCGATTGTTAATCAAGCCCGTACCTACGTTTAGGGTATTTTTAGCGGTATTGAAGGAGCCGCGAGCCAAGGCAACCTCTGCATAAGGCTCATAGTTTAGAGTGGTAGTTTGGATGTTTACAGAGCCACCGAAAGCTGCCGTACCATTGGTAGAAGTACCCACTCCTCGCTGCACCTGGATCTGGTTGGTAGAAGAAGCAAAGTCAGGCATATTTACCCAAAATACGCCATGGCCTTCTGGGTCATTAAGCGGAATACCATTTAGGGTAACATTGATACGCGTTTGATCGGAGCCACGGATCCGCAATCCTGTGTAGCCTACTCCGGCCCCAGCATCAGAATTTACTACTACCGAAGGAGTTTGATCCAGCAGGAAAGGAATATCCTGACCATAATTTTGCTCACGGATTTCCTCCTTATTGAGGTTGGTAAAGGCAGTGGCGGTTTGCTCGCTGGCACGAATAGCCGTGATAATTACTTCATCAGTAATCGCGACTCCAGGATCGAGAAAAATATTGAGACTGATCCCCCTTTCATCAAGGGTAAAATCATCTTCGTAAGGCTGGTAGCCATCAACTTCTACGACGACTACATGGCGGCCCGTGGCCACTCTGTCGATTCTAAATTCCCCCTTTTCATTGGTGGTTAGGGTTTCTAATAGGGTCGGAAAGTAAACCGAGACACCCGCCATCGGCTCTTGACTTTCATTGTCAACTACAATTCCCCAAAGATCCGCGTTTTGAGCGCAGAGGGAACTGGCGATAAATAAACTGAATAAGGATAGCAAAACGGTTCTCATAAAAATCATTGTTTGAAGGTAAAACCAACAAACAGGGGATGATCACCGATACGTTTAAGGGAAAGCGTCCGCCAATGGCGGACAAGGATTCCAAAACGTTCCCTTCGCCCGTGCTAACGGAATCAGGTTCGATGGGTATAATCTCAGCCGTTTGAGCAACTCAACACGGCACCCCTGTTTTGCGTGGGCAAATGTAGTAGGCGATTTTCAAAAATCAAAAAAGGGGGTAAAGTCTACGTTTTTGGTCAAAGTGGTTGATTGTGATTTTTCTACTGCTGCGCAGAACGCTTGTCTCTACAGTTCCTTCGGTAAACTCAGGATGACTATTTGGAGGCTTTTGCTTTTAGCCTAATCATCTAATTGTCCTGCTGAGCCTGCCGAAGCATCTTTTTTTCTTTCCTTGCTGCGCAGAACGCTTAACCCTATTAACTACTCAAGCTAGCCAAGGCCTGCATAGTACGTTTTTCTCCTTTACCTTTGATAACCTTGTAGGGCACATCCGCTACGATTAGCTCTCTTTCATAGCGTTCAAAAAGTTCTAAGAGGTGATTAGGATGTTCTCTCTGCGGGTCTTCCTCCCAAGGGAGATCAGGGTACATCAGGAGATGGAGATGGTAATTATCTAGTCTTGTTTGTTCTAATATCCAAGGATCAACGCTGCCGTATTTCACTTCACTCCAGACTTTGATGACTAAGAGATTGGTATCACAAAAGAGCCAATTACCACCTAGCTCACTTTGTTCTTTTTCCCAAAGGAGCTGACCTCTGGCGATTTCTAATAAGTCTTCTTGAACGTAGTCTCTTTTGAGGTGAGTCAGGTATTCTCGTGCGAATTCGGGAACCCAATGCGCGCCCAATTGGGCTGCCATCTTGATGGCGAGGGTGCTTTTACCAGTGGATTCAGGACCGACAATGGCCACTTTATGCATATACTTTAGCGTTGTTGAGCGAGTTTCTCCAGGCAAGATATCCTAGGATAGCTAATATCAAAAATACTATATACTGAAATGAGGTTAAGGTATAACCTTTATGAAAATAGAGAGGAATCGAGATCGCATTGCCAATGATCCAATAGATCCAATTTTCAATCTTTTTGTTAGCCATAAACCACATACCCACAAAAAAGACAGCAGTAGTAAAGCTATCCACCAATGGAACTGTACTATCCGTAAAATTGGCCAGAACATAATACACTGCTCCAAAAGAAAGCAGTAAAATACCGATCCCGACCAATTGCTCTTTAATTGTCGCCCAACTGATAGGCAGGACTTTGGCGTTTTGTGTGGGGCGAGTCCAATTGTACCAACCATAAATACTCATAGAAAAGTAATAGGCATTGATACTCATGTCTCCATACAGGCCACCAAAATAGAGGAGATAAACATAAATAGCCGTTGAAATGATCCCCGTTGGATAGACGAGAATATTTTCCTCCTTGGAAAACCATACACTCGCTAAGCCAAAAAGTACCGCAAGTACCTCCAGCACAATATCAATCGTCTGATAACTATAATAGGGCTCAAAAAGAAAATCTAAGATTGCCTGTGTATCCATTTACTTTTGCTTGAATTTGACCGCCCAAGCAATGAGCAAGGCCCAGCCTACAATGAGAATCGTTCCGCCCAGCGGTGTAACCAAAGCGATCGGCCAATCAGTAGTAACTAACAAATAGATGGAACCCGAAAAGCAAAGGGTACCCAAGGTAATGGCGATGCCTGCCCAGCGAAGGAGTCGATCGGCAAAATGATAATTGAGTACGCCCAAAACCAAAAGCGCTAAGGCATGATACATTTGAAAGCGAGTGGCCGTCTGCCAACTTTCCAACTGATCGGCAGTGAGTCGAGTCTCTAAAGCATGAGCCCCTAGTGCTCCTAAAATGACTCCCGTTAGCCCAAGAATAGCACCAAAAAGAAATGCTGATTTTACGGCTCCCATAGCTTGTTTTTGCAAGCAAAGCTAACCGAATCTCCCGAAAAACCGTAACTTGAAGCAGATATCCCAATCTAAATTATATGCGATTAGAGTATAATTCTCCCACAGTACTGACTTTCACCCTCATTAGTACGATTTTATTGGTGATCCAATCCTTCTCTCCGATCGAAGTGATGGAGTACTTTACCATTTATTCTTATTGGGATTTTGCCAATCCACTTTGGTATTTCCGCCTCTTTAGCCACGTTCTCGGCCATGCCGACTGGAACCACTTACTGGGCAACTTTACTTTCATACTATTGATAGGCCCAATCTTGGAAGAGAAATATGGCTCTAAGGATGTGCTATTTATGATCATCGTTACTGCCTTGGTGACAGGTCTATTGCACATTATCATCGGTAGCCTCTTTGGCGAGCCCAATACTTTACAGGGTCTAACGGGTGCCAGTGGGATCGTCTTTATGATGATCCTTTTAAGCTCCATTGTCAACTCTAAGTCAGGTGGTATCCCGATGACTTTCATCTTAGTGGTGGCCTTATTCTTGGGCAAAGAGGTGATCACCTCCGTAACGACGGAAGATAATATCTCTCAGCTCGCTCACATCGTCGGGGGTATCATGGGCGGTATGTTTGGCTTCTATCTGCGTAAAGCGCGTGCCAAGGAGGTGCAAACTGCCATTGATAAAGCAAACAAAAAGACAGGGGTTTAGGCTCACTGCTGCGCAGAACGCTTAATTGTAAAGGCATTTCGGCAGGCTCAATGTGACCGGATGTGTTTTTTGCAAAGCCCAAGTGAGCCAATGTCATGCTGAGCGCAGTCGAAGCAACTATGGATTGTTATACCTGGTGCCCGCAGACATTCCTCAACTAATCTCGATCACTTCTCCTTCGGCGATCACAAAAACCTTATCGTTTTCCTCGGGATAACAAATGGCAAGGCCCGTAAACTGACCAAAGGCAGGCAAAACGGCTTGGCGTTCCATGAAATGGAAACAAGGCAAACGAAGACGCTGCTTGCCCGCCCCTTGCAAGCGTACCCCTGGATGAATGTGCCCACAAAGTACATAAGCATCAGCTACATATTCTTTATCCGAAAGCGGCTCATGCCTCAGCTCAAAAGCGCCCAGACGCAGACTATCTCGATAAACTACCAAGCCAGCATTATCATAATGCTCAGCGACTAAGCGGTCGTGATTCCCCACGATCAGCTCTTTACGACAATCAAATTCTGCCATGAAGTCGGCAAAGATTTCCCACTCCTGATTGTAGGAGGAGTGAAAAAGGTCTCCCAAGAAGATTAAGCGTTCCACGGCGTGGGTCTGCAAAAGCGTCCCCAACACATCTAAATCGCGAAAGTGCACCTCACCCGAAATGGGTATCCCATGCTTTTGAAAATGCCCGCTCTTGCCTAGGTGTAAATCAGCCACCAATAAGGCTTTTTGCTCGGGCCAATAAATGGCTCGTTCGGGTAGGAGCAAAAGCTCAGTGTCGGCAATGCGGAGGCGCTGATGCATAGGCTTGCAAATATCTACTCTCTAGCTCAACTATTCAAGAATTCAACAATTCTCCCTACCTTCGCAATCGGATGAAATTTACCCTCCAACATACTGATACGGCCTCTTCGGCTCGCGCTGGTGAAATCGAAACGGCTCACGGCAAGATTCAAACGCCTATCTTCATGCCCGTAGGCACGGTAGGTAGTGTCAAAGCGGTCTCTCAGCAGGCGCTAAATGATGATATCAAAGCTCAGATCATACTCGGCAATACTTATCATCTTTTTCTCCGTCCCGGAACGGATATCCTGCAAAAAGCCGGCGGCTTGCATAAGTTTATTCATTGGGATAAACCGATGCTCACAGATAGCGGAGGGTATCAGGTCTACAGCTTGGCAGAGAATCGTAAACTCACCGAGGAAGGGGTAACTTTTACCAATCATATCAACGGTAGTAAACATCTCTTTACGCCCGAGGGCGTGATGGACATACAGCGGCAAATCGGCGCGGATATCATCATGGCGCTCGACGAATGTCACCCCTACCCTAGCGATTATGAATACGCCAAAAACTCTATGGGTTTGACGCATCGTTGGGCGAAGCGCTGTAAGGAATACTTTGAAAGCCAACCACCGCTTTATGGCTACGAGCAAAATCTCTTCCCCATCATCCAGGGCAGTAGCTACCGCGATCTTCGGACTGAGTCTACGGAATTTATCGCCTCTCTCGATATGCCAGGCAATGCCATTGGCGGTCTTTCGGTAGGCGAGCCTCACGAAGTGATGTATGAGCTGACAGAGCTTTCTTGTGCGATCTTGCCCAAGGACAAACCGCGTTATCTGATGGGGGTTGGTACGCCAGTAAATCTACTGGAGTGTATCTCCATGGGAGTGGATATGTTTGATTGTGTACTTCCTACTCGCAATGCGCGCCACAGCTTGATTTACACGCGAGAAGGCATTCGAAATCTCAAAAACAAAAAGTACGAAGACGATTTTACGCCCCTTGATCCAGATAGCGATTTGGGGATCGATCAGTACTATACCAAAGCCTATCTGCGCCACCTCTTCAAGGCCCAAGAGTACTTAGCACTTCAGATTGCTAGTATT
>CAZHOC010000100.1:7650-10324 GCA_964534295.1 uncultured Bacteroidia bacterium
TTTGTGGTTGGTGGGTGAAGCGCGCAAACAAATCCAGGCCAATACCTTTGCCTCATGGAAAAGTCAGATGGTCAAGAAATTAGCTACGCGGCTTTAGGGAGATTACCTCTCTTTGTGCTTGTGGGCCTAGTTTTTGGCCTGCTCTATCTATTGACGCTTTCGCCTAATTTGAGCGTGGCCCATGATTCTATAAGCTACCTCTCAGCTCTTAGCGATACTGCCATTGCCGGCAATGGACACCACCTTTTACAGCATGTATTCACCTCTGCCTGGATCAGAGTGGGCCTTTGGCTAGGCTTTACGGACTTCTTATTGATTGCTAATAGCCTCAACGCCTTGGCGGGAGCGATAATGCTGGGCTTGGTCTTCCGGATTGCTAATGAGCGATTTGAACTTTCAGTTTCACAAAGTTTGGCGGCAATATCAGTTATAGGGTTTAGCTATGGGATTTGGGCTTATTCTATTGTTTTAGAAGTTTATATGCTACCCATCTGTTTGATGATGGCGAGTATCTGGCGTTTGACCAGTCCTAAGCCAAACGCATGGATGGAAGCTTTGGTCTTGCATATCCTGGCGACTTTATTTCACCAGATGCATTTGCTTTGGGTCCCCATCGCCATGCTCTATCTGTATTTTCAGAAGGGAGCTTTCTGGCGCTACGCGATCTATTGGGGATTGGGAGTGGGGCTTAGTTACATCGCCTTTATGTGGGGAGTGATGGGCTATCGCACTTTTGGCGAGATGCAGGGCTTTATCCTAGGTTTGACCCAAGAAAGCTACTTTTGGGGCCTAGGAGGCGCGGTAGGAATCCTAGTCGGAAACGCTAGGGCTTGGATAGGCGGACATTTTATTTTTGGCTTTGCTTCCGAAGCGGGAGGATTCTTAGGCAATTTTGCCACGGCTGATGATCAGTATCTAGTAAGGGAACTGAGTACTTTTTGGCGATGGTTTTGCCTAGCTACAGCGCTTATTGCCGGAGCTTTGTTAGGTCGTTTTTATGTTTTGACAGGCTGGCGTTTATGGCGGACGCCGGTCGGCGAACGTTCAATTCCGTGGCTCTTAGCCGGAGGGATCATAGTCTACAGTGCCTTCTTTGTGATTTGGGTGCCTGTAAATCCGGAGTTTTGGTTGTTTCAGTTGATATTATGGAGCCTATTGTTTGCGTGGCAAGCAAGGAAAAATTTGAAATGGCTTTGGGTTTTAGCGATTTGCCTTGGCTTGACCAATTGGATCGGCAGTATCCAGTGGTTACAATCCCAGGAGCATGATTTATACTACCAAAAAGCCATGTTTTGGCAGGCAAATACTCAAGAAGGGGATTTGATCTTGGTAGAACAAGGCTGGCCGCAGCTAGATTTTGCCAGTCATTTTACTGATAGTCGTCTTTTAGTTTTAGAGACAGTAGGACCTGATTCGATGATCAATGCGGCTAGGCAACACAATCGAATTCTGATAGAACCCGTCCTTAAGCCTATTCTTGGGCTTGATAGTCTTGAATGGAACACTCAATTGTTACGAGGACCAGGCGGTCCGTTTGAACTTTGGGAACGGAAATAATTGAGACTTCCCCTTTTCGCTAGACGTACCTTCGAAGGGGACTAGCGAGCAATGCATGTAATTTTAGACTATTCCGCAGGCCCTTTTGAAGCGGCCACTCAGGCGGTGGGACGTTCTCGAGACAAGCGTTCTGCGCAGCAGTATACCCGCTCACAAATCCACAAAAAGCAGGTCAATAACATTTTTTGAGTATTGGGTAATGCTAAATTACTTTTAGAGGCTCTTACTCAAATAGGGGCAATTTGCCCATGAACACAATTATTCCCCACAAAAACGTTTGATATAACAATTATTTGTATTATCATATAATTACACAATACTAAAATTTACTTATATGAGTTTATTATCAACGCTAGGACTAAACCGTCAGGGGAAGAATGGTACTGACGAAAACGAAGACCAACTTGAAAAGTTTGAGGGTAGCCTTAAATTTAGGAATAATACAATAACCTATAATGGGACGACTCTGTTAATAAAACATGTAACCAAGTTCGAAGAATATGGGGTAAAATATGTCAACAGTATTTCTACCGGATGGTATATCTTTTCTTTCATTGCTGCTATCGTATGTCTCATCCCTTTTCCTTTTGGGCTCATTGGAACCTTTATCTTTGGATTAATTGCATATGCTGCTTATAAAGAAAGAAGAAGACCCAAACTACATGGTTTAACCATCGAATTGACTTCAGGCAGCAGACATTATTTTTTAAGTAAAGATAAAAAAGGGGTACTCGTGCTTCTAGAGACAATAGCCTATGCTCTTGAGAATGATCAACCCATCAACCACACCTTCATCTTCGAAGGAGACAAAATTAAGGGCGACAAATACGAGTTTAACGACTCTCATGTAGAGCGTGTAGGATAATCAAACCATTATGGGAGACGAAGTAAAAGGGGACAAATACGTCTTCAACAATGCAAAAATCGGGGCCGTGGGTAGAAACGCTCGCTCCGGGGCAGAGTCAGGGGATGAACGTTCTCCGAAGGAGGATCAAGCGCAATTGAAAGCAGAGTTAAAACAGTTGTTGGCTGCAAATCGCATTAAGGATTGCTTTGATCAGCTATTCATTCACCTTAAACAGGTTAATAACGAAGTAGGACTCAATCTCGCGATTCA
>CAZHOC010000101.1:0-10202 GCA_964534295.1 uncultured Bacteroidia bacterium
AGTGCACGAAAAAATCATAGTACTTAAAGACACCGAGCATGCCCAAATTGCTCAATAAACTGAGACTTAGCCACCTCTTGGCAACCGTCTTATTTGGCGATTGAGCCACTTTAAAGCCGATTCCATAATCGATTATTGAGCTTAAGGCTATCAGGGCCAAAAAGCGATAATCCCACCAACCATAAAACACATAGCTGGCGACAAGGATCAATAAGTTTTGTGCTTTTAGGTTTTTACGCAGGCCGCTCCAATAGAGGAGAAAAACCAGCGGCAAGAAAATGGCAAATTCGATTGAATTGAACAGCATGTAACTATCGGTATGTGTTTCAAAACTATTTTCTCCTTATCGATTTTCCCGCTGATAGTATAGGGTATTCTTTCCTGAGTGTAAACTCGCTTAACACTGATAATTTTTGGTTGAACTTATGTTTGATTTATATATTTTATCATTTATAAAATTTGGTTTGTGGGAATATATTTGTCAAAACCAAAGTACATTTATGTCAAATAAACCAAGAGTTGCTATCATTGGTGTAGTAGGGGTACCTGCCCGCTACGGAGGACTCGAAACCCTCGCACACCACTTTGTATTAAACCTTGCCAATCGTTACGATCTTACTGTTTACAATACCAAAACCATGTATGAGCCACATGAAAGGCCAGATACATGGGAAGGCGCCAAAGTCAAATACATTCCGTTCAAGGCCAATGGAGCCCAAAGTGTGATTTATGATATCATTGCCATGTTGTGGGCAGTGTGGAGTCATGATGTGCTCGTTGTTCTGGGGGTATCCGGTGGCTTAGTAATGCCTTTTATCAAATGGTTTTTTCCATCTAAAAAGTTGATAGTCAATATTGATGGCCTAGAATGGAGACGACCAAAGTGGGGCAAGTTTGCCAAGTCATACCTCAAGTTTGCCGAAAAACTCGCCAACCGCTACGCGGATCGGATTGTGGCTGACAACAAAGGTATCCAAGACTATGTAACTGAAATTTATGGCCGCGAATCGGATATGATTGCCTATGGAGGAGATCATGCTCGAAGTGCTGAGATTCTTCCTGAAGATCGCAAAGCCTATCCCTTCCTAGAAGGTCGCTATGCGGTAAAAGCATGTCGCATCGAGCCAGAAAATAATATCGAAATGATCCTCGAGGGTTTTTCTCGCTTCGAAGATATTTCACTCGTAATCCTCGGAAACTGGAATGATAGTGCCTTTGGTCGTAGCATGCGCCAAAAGTACAGTAAGTACGCTCATATCCATATGTTAGACTTTATTCGCGATATGCGAGTGTTGGATATGCTGCGTGCGAATTCTTACGTCTATCTCCATGGTCATAGTGCGGGTGGGACGAACCCCTCTCTTGTTGAAGCTATGAATCTCGGTTTACCGATTATTTCCTTTGACGTAATCTTCAACCGCGAGACAACCGAGAGCAAAGCCATCTTCTTTGATTCGGCAGATAAGCTACTGGCAGAACTTCGTCAATTAACCCCTGAAAGTCGTGCCGCTACCGGAGAGAAAATGCGTGAAGTAGCTCAACGTCGCTACACTTGGAAAGTTATTTCTGAGCAATACGCTACCAGTATTGAGAAATCACTTCAGTCCAAGAGCTCACTCAGTGGGGATAATCTAGAAACTCAGTCAGCTATTTAAGCTGCAGCTTAACACCTTCCTATATCTGCACCTTCCCGATGAATAATAAATGGATTTTTTATAGCTGGATATGCCTCTTCCTTCTAGGAGGAGGCCATCTCCACGCGCAGTTGGTTACCACCATCGCTGGGCAGGCAGAGGTGATCGGAGATACCGATGGGCCAGCCTTAACCCAAGCATTATTCAACAATCCACATGGCATAGCGGTGGACAAACACGGCAAACTCTATATCGCTGACAGATGGAATCATAAGATTCGTGTCATGGATATTCAAACTGGCCAGGTTTCTACCCTTGCTGGTACAGGGCAGATTGGTGCCGATGATGGCCCGGGTAATGTAGCGCGCTTTTATGAACCTTGGGGCATAACATGTGATGAGGACGGTACCGTTTACGTTGCTGATACCAAAAACTATCTCATTCGCAAAATTGATACCCTAGGCAACGTTACTACTATTGCTGGTACAGGAAGTTTCGGTGTACAAGATGGCCCTGCTTTGTCTTCTCGCTTCGCGGAACCCTCAGGCATAGTGCTAGCACCGGACGGCAATCTTTATATCTGTGATCATATTGGTCATACGATCCGTAAGCTGACACCGGGCGGAGTAGTTACTACTATCGCTGGACAGGCATTCGTAGACGGAGACACTGACGGCGCCGGTTCAATCGCTCGTTTTTATCGTCCCTTTGATATTGATATCGCCCTCAATGGTGATATTTTGGTAGCAGATGAATGGAATCACAAAATCAGAAGGGTAACCCCAACTGGTTTCACTACCACCATCGCCGGTATGGGAGCACTTGGTAGCGATGATGGCCCCTCCTCGCAGGCTCGTTTCAATTATCCCTGGGATGTAGCCATGGATTCAGCAGGAGCCATATATGTAATGGACGGCTATAATTATACCGTCCGAAAAATTGAAAATGATACGGTGTCCACCTACTGTGGAACCACCCGAAACACCGGTGCGCAGGATGGATATGGGGATCAAGCCTCCTTTAGTGGAGCTACAGCCTTGGTTTATGATAAAAATACCAACGCCCTGTTCATCGCAGATGCCTTTAATGAATTGATCCGGCGTGTAGATCCCAGTACAGGAATTAATCTATTAAACGATCTCAATCTAGCTGATAATGATACGATTTGTATCGGGACGGATATCGTGTTCAATGCTATGCCAGCTGATTTTGTGGGTTACGATTTTTACGTCGACGGCACGCTCACGCAGAGTAATGTTACCAATCTATTTGGTTACAACTTCAAAGATCCTGGCCCAGTAAGCTTTAAAGTCATCGGTACCCATGCCGATGGTTGGACGGCTGAATCTCCCAATTTTACTGTGGTCGCCGTAGATGCCCCCGATGGTGATTTTACTTACGAATTATTACAAACAGGCCCCAACATCAATGAGGTTCGCTTTATCCCTAATGATACTACAGCTGCCTCATATTTGTGGGATTTTGGCAACCCCGCTGCTGGAGCTGCCAACACTTCTACCTTAGTAAAACCTATCCATATCTATCCTGATGAAGGACCCTACAGCGTTGGGCTTAGGATATCCAATGGAGGACAATGTGCAGACACCACCTTTAAAGCAGATTTTGTTGGGATACTAGCCCTAATCGGGAGTCCCATCCAAATAAATGATACCATCTGTTTGGGCGAAAGCGTCAATTTCGCAGCCTCTACTCAAGCTTACAGTACCTACAGATTTTATGTCAACGGTTCTCAGATGGTGAGTTCTGCTTCTTACACCTATGAGTCCGTGCCTCAAACTCCAGGAAGTTATACGGTATATGTTGAAGGAGTAGATGCTACTGGACAAGTTTTCCAGTCTCCAACATTTCCTTTTGTGGTCGCAGAACCCCCTACTACCGACTATACCTGGCAGGCACAAGGGCCAGTTGGGGATAAGTTTCAAATTGATTTCGTGGATCTTAGTTCGGGTGCCACTTCGTGGAACTGGAGTTTCGGGGATGCCGCATCTGGCCCCTTAAATATCTCCAGCCTGCCCAATCCAAGTCATTTATATACCTCATATGGTCGCTTTGATCTTCAGCTCATTACGACTGGTGCCGGTGGATGTCGGGACACCTTATTTGAAAGTGCGGCAATAGTGGTTGCTGGTTTAGAAGGCCAAAGAGAAGCTGTTAGTGGAGGATGGCAAGATATGCCTTTTGGCGACACTCTCTGCGTGGGAGAACCCATTCAGCTTTTGGCACTTCCTACTGACTTCGCTCAATATGAATTTTATCTAGGTAATACGCTATTGCAGGCTAGTGCGGCTGATTTCCATACCACAGCACTAACCCAAGCTGGAAATTATTCCTTCCGCCTTGTGGGAATAGAAAGTAATGGAACCCGAATCGAAGGGGGAAATTGGGATGTCTATGCTATCCCACCACCTGAGGCTGATTTCAATGTAGTAGATCGAAGCATCAATCCACAGGGACTAGCTGTCGAGTTTGCTGCAGTAGGACCTACTTACAGTGAATATCTCTGGGATTTCGGGGATCCTAACGCTGGAGCTGCTAACCAGTCTCAATTGGCTAATCCGACTCACACCTATGCTGACTTTGGCAATTATACCGTCAGTCTCATCGTGGCCGCAGGTGGAAGTTGTAGTGATACTGTCAGCAAATTTGATGTAGTCATCTTTAAAGATGAACCGGGTAATCTTTTTATACCCAATGCATTTACTCCCAATGGAGATGGAGCCAACGACCAATTGCATTTGTACGGCAATAATATTGCTGCGCTAGAATGGTCAGTTTATAACGAATGGGGAGAACGGGTCTTTTATACCCAAACGATCGGGCAAGGATGGGATGGCACCTTCGGTGGCCGCCCAATGCAATCAGATACTTACGTCTATTTAGCCAAGGTGATCTTGGCCAATGGCCAAAATGTAACCTTACACGGACAAACAACCCTATTACGATGAAGAAAGCGTTATACTATATCTTTCTCTTAACCGGGGTATTTGCTTTTGACCGCCTGCAGGCTCAAGACCCGCATCTTTCGCAATTCTTTCAATCCCCTGTATTTCAAAATCCAGCCAATATTGGACGCTTTGATGGCAAAATTCGCCTCCAAGGGCACTATCGCCAACAATGGACCAGCATGGCCCATGGCTTTGTAACTAGTTCAGCTCATGCTGACTTCAAACTCGCCAATATGGGGGTAGCACTCAGCTTTGTCGACGACAATGCCGGTACTGCAGGCCTAACCCATACCAATGCGCTCTTAGGCTTTGGCTATCATAAAGACTTTTTTGATATGCGCCATCGCTTATCAGTTGGAGCACAAATGGGTTTCATCCAAAAAGGCTTTGATCCAGTAGCCTTAAGTTTTGGTAATCAGTGGGATCCAGACTTTGGCTTTGACGGAACTTTACCCTCCGGAGAAAACCTATTTAATACTCAGCTAACGGTAGCAGATATCAACTCTGGAATTGCTTATACCTATAAAGCAGCAGAACCCAAACTGCTTATGGGCGCCCACTTTGGGCTTAGTTTCGCTCATATTACGCAGCCAAATATTAGTTTCTTTAATTCGGAAGGCTATCTGCCGATGAAAACAAGTGCTTTTGCCGAACTGGATATTTTGAGCGGCGAACGCCTTCAAATTAGACCTTCTGTTCTATATGCAAAACAAGGCACCGCTCGTGAAATCATCGCTGGGGGGCGCTTCCAATATGAAGTTGATCAAGAAGTTTTCTTTCATGCTGGAGCTTATTATCGTTTACAAGATGCCTTGATCCCATATGTTGGGCTGTCATTCAACGGTATGGACATTGGTATCAGCTATGATGTAAATCTATCCGCCTTATCACAAGCGACTAATCTTAGGGGAGGGGTCGAACTCAATATTGCTTACGTTTGGAATGGAGAGGTCAAACCCAAAACCAATTACGAAGCACGCAGTGTTCGTAGCCTACGTGATCAGGATGGCGATGGTATCAAAGACGGTAATGACAAATGCCCTGATATTCCTGGACTTAGACGATTTGGTGGCTGCCCAGATTCAGACGGCGATGGCATAGTCGATGAAGAGGATCTGTGCCCGACTCAACCGGGCCCTAAAGAGCGCAATGGTTGTCCCGCAAAAGATAGAGATGGCGATGGGGTATTAGATGCCACCGACGCATGTCCCGATACACCTGGCCTCATTGCCTTCAAGGGCTGTCCAGACTCAGATAATGATGGTTTACCTGATGATGTCGACAAATGTCCCCACGAAGCGGGCCCAAGGGCCAGAAGTGGTTGTCCCTCCTCAGATATTGATGCGGACGGCGATGGTATCCCAGATAAAATTGATCTCTGTCCTACTTTAGCCGGCCCTGCCGAACTCCAAGGCTGCCCTGATAAGGATAATGATGGTATCTCTGACTTTGAAGATGTCTGCCCAGATGTACCAGGTGAAAAAATCCACAATGGATGTCCAACCAAAACGCTTGATTCAGACGGCGATGGCATCATGGATCCGCAGGATAAGTGTCCCATGGTAGCTGGATTGCCTCAATTCTCTGGTTGCCCAGATACAGACAAGGATGGAATAAATGACTTCGAAGATAAATGTCCGCTTACTCCTGGTCTTCCGCAAAACCAAGGTTGTCCGACGCAAAATATGGACGCAGATGGAGACGGTATCATGAATTCGGTTGATCGCTGTCCTTATGTACCTGGTCTGCAACAGTTCCAAGGCTGCCCAGACTCTGACAATGATGGTATTTCTGACTTGGATGATAAGTGTCCCTCTATTTATGGCTCTATGGCTAACGCTGGCTGCCCAGTTAGTGGGATGAACCCTGCCAACCCAAGCATGCCTGCCGTTGCAAACCATCCGACCTTTGGTCCGGTTGAGTTTGACACAGATCAGGCCGTGATCAAAGCCTTTTACTTTGATATGCTCAACCAATTGGCTGAGTATATGAGGACTAATCCGCAAATCAAACTACTGGTGGCGGGGCACACAGACAATGAAGGTGATCAAATGTACAATATGGTATTGGGGCAAAATCGTTCCCAAGCGATTAAGTACTACCTAATTGCCCGTGGGGTTGACCCAGAGCGGATCTCTGAACTAAGCTATGGGGAAATAATGCCTAAGAAGGAAAATGATACCTCAGTTGGCAAAGCACGCAATCGTCGTGCAGAACTGATCTTGACCAACTAGTGTTAAAAGTACTAAGTACGGAGTATTGAGTACAAAGAGTGCTAGCTAGCGATTTCCCTTTGGTTTTAGACTGAGTTACATAAAAGAAGCAAAGCCCGTCTTTGGAGGACGGGCTTTGTCATACACACACACTAACGAAAACTACAACTACTACTACTATTACTACTATCGCTTATAAAAAATTCCTATTAAGTGGTAAGCAATTTGGCAGTGTTTGTTTTTTGCTTACAATTGAGTATTCGTAAGTCTTCCTCAAAAGATTCATGGGGCAAGCGATATTGAGCAAGCGTGTCGATTCTATGAATAAGCGTGTCATCTACCCCTTTTCAAGGAACGAATTTTTCCTTGTATCTTCGTTAGATGCAAAGTCTGACTGATATTCGTAAGGATTTCCCCCTTTTTGAGCAGTATCCTGAACTCGCCTATTTGGATAGCGCCGCTACTAGTCAGAAGCCAAAGGCCGTAATTGAGGCCATCTCCAACTATTACCAAAACGAAAACGCTAATATTCACCGCGGGATTTATGATCTCTCCATGCAGGCTACCCAAGCTTATGAAGGCGCCAGAAAAAAAGTAGCTGACTTTATCAATGCTAGGGATAGCCGTGAGATCGTATTTACCAAGGGGAGCACAGATGGCATCAACCTTGTGGTCAACAGCTTTCTCGCCCCCCAACTAGAAAGTGGGGACCTAGTCTTGATTTCGGCGATGGAGCATCACGCCAACCTGGTGCCTTGGCAACAGCTCTGTCAGGCGACTGGCGCCCATTTGGAGATCATTCCTTTGAATGAGAGCGGAGAGATTGTTTGGAGCGACTTCGTCGAACGCTTATCCTCAAAGGTCAAAATGCTGGCTTTTGTACATGTCTCAAATAGTCTAGGTACCATCAATCCCGCTCAGGAAATGATTGCTGAGGCTCACAAAAGAGGGATTCCTACTTTACTAGATGCCGCTCAGAGTGTCGCACATTACCCTATAGATGTACAGGAGCTTAATTGTGATTTTTTGGTCTTTTCGGGTCATAAAGTCTTTGGACCTACGGGCGTTGGGGTTTTGTTCGGCCGTGCCGAACGCTTAGACAAAATGAACCCCTACCAGAGTGGAGGCGGTATGATCCGGAGAGTGCAATATCAGGAAACTAGCTTTGCTCCCGTCCCCCAAAGATTTGAAGCGGGTACCCCTCATATAGCGGGTGCTATTGGTTTAGGGGCCGCAATTGATTATGTACTGTCTCTTGATCGAGTCGCTGTTTTGAAACAATTGGATGGCTTAAAAGATTATTCTACTGAGGTGCTGAGAGGTATCGATGGTTTGAAAATAATCGGGCGAGCAAAGGCCAAAAGTGGCATTCTCTCCTTTGTGATGGAGTATGCCCACCCTCATGATATTGCTACTATCCTAAATGAAGCTAAAGTGGCGATTAGAGCAGGCCATCATTGTACTCAACCCTTGCTCGAAGGTCTAGGTTTGCCAGGTACGGCTCGTGCATCTTTGAGCATCTACAATCAGCGCTCTGATATTGATCAATTGAAAGAAGGCCTGCAGACGGTAAAACAGATTTTTGGATGAATGAACGACTAAAAAAACTCTACCAAGAAGTGATCGTTCGGCACAGCCGAGAGCCCTATCACTTTAGCAAAGAAGCCGTGGGGGAGATATTAGAAGCCTATAATCCTCTCTGTGGGGATCAATACAAGCTATATATAGACCAAGAAAAAAACCGCTTGAATAATCTTCACTTTCACGGTTATGGTTGCTCTATTTCAAAAGCTGCTAGTTCGGTTTTGGTTCAGAGTTTAGAAGGCTTGGATATACATGAGGCCAAAGAAAGAGTGGAGGCCTTTATGGCGGTGCTAAACCCTGAAATCGATTTGGCCGAGCTCACTATTCCTAAGGAATACCTAGCTTTTGAAGCGGCAAGAAGCTTTCCAGGCCGTCTGAAATGCGCCAGCCTCGCCTGGGAAACGATGGCCCAATACTTGAAAGAACTTCCCTAAAGACTCGAACAATGTGTAGCGCCATTCGGTTTGAAGCATTCAAATCGAATGTCTATGCGAAGCTTCATGATTATAGTGGGAGTACTTTGCCTCAGTGCCTGCTCCTACCTCCCCGAAAATCTCAGTCCTAATCCTCAGATCCAACAAACAGAAGATCCTGATTGGATCATCCTCAAACCAATAAGTAGAGTCCTGCGGCAAACAGGTATTATCTACATACCTGGTGGATTTGTGGATCCGCATGCTTACATCTCGGCCGTAGAGGAGTTGGTCGTTGATGAGGGACATGTAGTATTAATTCCCAAAGTCTCAGCTAATCTCGCCATCCTCAATATTCAAAAAGCTTTAGAAGGCCCTGAAATAGCCCAAGAAGTGCAAGCATGGCTAGTAGGAGGACATTCATTGGGCGGAGCCACGGCTTGCATACTGGTAGAGCAATCGCCAGAGACTTTTGCGGGATTATTTTTAACAGGAGCCTATTCGAGTGTGGATCTAAGTACATGGGATCGCCCAGTATTGAGTCTGCTTGGCGAATTTGACGGCGTTCTGAGACAAGAAGTATTTGACGAAAGTCTTGCTAATCTTCCTCCAGGCAATTGGCTTGAAGACTTGGATGAAATGCCAAGCAGCCCTACAAATGGACAAACCATTTACCATGAGATCAAAGGAGGTAATCATGCTGGTTTTGGTGAATATGGTCCTCAAAGAGGGGATGAAGAAGCTACTATCAGCGTTGCGGAACAGCATCAGATTGTCAATGATTTTATAAAAGCCTTCCTGCGGGCGAATGATTTAGATGGTTAATCCCCTAAACAGAATCTCATGAGGAATAGCATTATATATTTTTTCCTAATTCTATTGTTCCCTCTTGCGGCTTCTGCCCAAGAGTTGCAGTTCAATATGTTGTCCTTTAATGGAATCGCTCAAAATGAAGGTAGTGCTTACTTCTATGGGGGCGGAGGTTTGGAGACGGCATTTATTCACCCCCTCGGTGAAGCCGCCCTTCATATTGGGGCTGAATATCGCTTCATCGATTGGGGCAATCAGCTCAGTTTAGCTTTGGGCTACAAAAGCGATTATTGGCAGCAAGGGGATTGGAGTGTGTCGGGCTTGAGTAAAGTCCAACTAGGCGCAGCCCTTTTCAATAATGGAAGTTTGTTTGCTTGGGGACTGAGTTACCAGTTGCAAGCGCGCTGGCAATCCCAAGGTCGCTTTTTTGGTACGATGGGCATTGGAATACGATACTCCAATGCTCCGGGCTATAAAGAATTTGGCCCTATCAACCGCCTTTGGGAGCTGCCGATTCAGCTAGGAATGGGCTTTCAGCTAGATCAAAAGAGAGAATCTCCTTAGGATGCATGATTTTTCTGT
>CAZHOC010000102.1:0-10194 GCA_964534295.1 uncultured Bacteroidia bacterium
CTCCGGGCTCTGCAGGCATGGAAACCTGTTGGGTAAATCTGCTTGAACCTGTTGATGAAGCGCTTATTTGTATCCATGGAGTCTTTGGAGGCCGCATGGCGGATATTGCAGAGCGTTGTGGTGCGACGGTTACTAGAGTAGAGTCCCCTTGGGGAACGCCTATCTCTCCCGCACAAGTGCAGGAGGCATTGGGTAAAGTCAAAAATCCCAAGCTGCTGGCCATCGTGCATGCCGAGACTTCTACCGGAGTCCTCCAGCCCCTCGAAGAAATCAGTCAAATGGTACATGATGCAGGTGCTCTCTTAGTCGTAGATGCGGTTACTTCTTATTGTGGTACGCAACTCAAAGTCGACGAATGGGGCATTGACGCTATCTATACCGGTACCCAAAAATGCCTGAGTGCCCCTCCGGGACTTTCTCCTGTTTCCTTTAGCCCTCGGGCCGTAGAAGCGCTCGACAATCGTAAGACCAAAGTACAAAGCTGGTTTCTGGACTTGACCCTAGTCAAAAACTATTGGGCAGGAGCCAAACGTGCTTATCATCATACCGCTCCGGTTTCTGCGGTATATGGGCTGCGAGAAGCCTATCGACTCGTCTTGGAAGAAGGACTAGAAAATCGTTTTGCTCGCCACCAGCGTAATCACGAACTGCTCAGAGATGGTCTTGAAGCCATGGGCTTTGAGTTTTTGGTAGATGCTCAGTATCGTTTACCGATGCTCAATGCCGTCAAAATTCCGGCTGGGCTAGATGAAGCGGCCATTCGCTCGCGCTTGCTCCATGAGTACAATATCGAAGTAGGTTCTGGTTTAGGAGCCTTTGCCGGTAAAATCTGGCGTATCGGTCTCATGGGCGAAAGCTCTACTCCTAATCATGTCAATGTCCTGCTTTCTGCTTTGAAGGATTTGATGTGAACAAAATAAAATTTGCCGGAAAATGATTCCTCCCTCTTGCCTTCTCTAGGCTTTTGCAAATAGGGGGAGGAAAAACTCATCCAATTATCAATTAAATGTCTGCTCTGCACCAATCTCTCCGCCAAGCGATTCGAGGCGAAGTCCTCACGGATGAAACTAGCCTAGGTCTTTACAGTACAGACGCCAGTGTCTATCAGATCAGACCATTGGCGGTAGTTTGTCCTTGGGATGAGGCTGATGTGAAGGCGGCCATCAAAATTGCAGCAGAACACCAGATCAGCATTTTGCCGCGCGGAGGGGGAACCAGTTTGGCGGGACAAACCGTTGGGCGATCTTTAGTACTAGATTTTTCCAAGCACCTCAACCAAGTACTCGAACTCAATGTCGTAGAGCAGTGGGTAAGAGTCCAGCCAGGTATGGTGAGAGATGAGTTAAATGCCTTCCTCGCTCCCCATGGCTTACATTTTGCGCCTGATCCGGCTACTTCTAGTCGCGCCAACGTAGGCGGTATGGTGGGAAACAATAGCTCCGGCACCAAGAGTATCCTTTACGGTAAGACGGTTGATCATGTGCTAGAAGCGAAGGTATTGCTGGCCGATGGTACAGAGATGCAAATGGAGAGCCTTGATCCAACAGCTTATCAAGCTAAATGTGATCAGACTGATCGAGAGGGTGATATTTACCGCGGCTTCGCCGAACGTATCCACCAGCATCGCGAGGAGATTGAAAAGCGTTTTCCGAAGGTAATGCGCAGGGTAGGAGGCTACAATCTGGACGAGTTTATCCATACCGAAGACTGGAATCTCGCCAAATTGATTACAGGTAGTGAAGGCACGCTCGCCACTACGCTCGAACTTAAACTGAACCTAGTGCCTTTGCCACGCTACAAATCAGTTTGTGTGGTGCATTATGCAGAGCTGATGGAGGCTATCCAGTCGGTGACGCCCATGTTAGCGTTCCGCCCCGCGGCCATAGAAATACTAGATGATACGGTCGTAAGACTCAGTCGAGAAAACCTAACCACCCAGCGAGCTTGCCACTTCATTGAGGGCGATCCTGCTGCTATTTTGATCGTAGAGTTTTATAGTGATGATGAGGTAGACGTTCGGCAACGCCCGCTAGCAATGATCGCTGCACTCAAGGAAAAAGGATTAGGCTATGCCTACCCATTTTTTACTGAGGGGCCTGAATATGAAGACGTTTGGCTCATCCGCAAAAAGGGCCTTGGCCTCATGCTAGGCATCAAAGGAGAGAAGAAACCGCTCGCCTTTATCGAAGATGCCGGTATCCCTACCGATGTGCTACCAGAGTATATCGATAAGGTATTGGCGGTCTGTAAAAAACATGGGACCGAAGCGGCAATGTATGCGCATGCGAGTGTGGGGGTGATTCATGTAAGGCCGATTTTGGATTTACGACAGGGCATAGACATTGAGCGCTTTGAGGCGATAGCCAGAGATACCTTTGAGCTGGTACAGCATTATGGCGGCTCATGGAGTGGGGAGCATGGCGATGGTTTGGTGCGCAGTCCTTTCAACCGAGAATACTTTGGTGAGACCCTTTATGGCGTATTCAAGGAGATAAAAGCGCTTTTTGATCCCGAAAATCGCATGAATCCGGGCAAAATTGTCGATGCTCCACCCATGCGAGAAAACTTACGCTATGGTACTACTTATCGAGATCAAAGTCCGAAAACGCATTTTCGCTATCCGGCCGAAGGTAGTTTTGACAATGCTGTTCACATGTGTACAGGCGTAGGCGAATGCCGCAAAATTGGGGCTGGTACCATGTGTCCGAGTTTTAAGGCCACGCATAAAGAGGAAGATTCAACCCGAGGGAGAGCCAATGCATTGCGACTCGCGATGTCTGGCCAATTGGAAGAGGGCCTAGGCAGTGAGCGCATACAGGAGGTGATGGATCTGTGCTTGAGTTGTAAGGCGTGCAAATCCGAATGCCCCAGTAATGTAGATATGGCCCGACTTAAAGGAGAGGTGCGCCAGCAATATTACGATGAGCATGGGCCAAGCTTGCGCGATCGCATGATCCGGGACTCCGCCAAGATGGCCAAGCGTTTTGCAGGGGAAATGGCTGGTCTGATCAATAATTTACAAAGCGGTTCTCTTTTCAAATTGGTGCAGTCAAAACTTTTGGGCTTTGATAGTCGCCGAAGCCTACCGAGCTATGCCGCCGAGACATTTGAGGATTGGTTTACTAAACAGGAGCGCAAGACAGAAGGGCCTCGCATAGCACTTTTTGCTGATACTTATCTCAACTATCATGAGCCAGCGGTAGGAAAGGCCGCTTATAAGCTCTTGACGTCTTTAGGTTATCAGGTCGAATTGGCGGCAGTGGGCTGTTGTCAGCGGCCGAAGATTTCACATGGCTTCTTACGGGAAGCTGCCTCAGAAGGACAAAATATGGCCCAATCCCTTGATTATTGGCTTGGAGAAGGGCTGCCTGTCTTGGTTTGTGAGCCTAGTTGTGCCTCGGCGCTTGTCGATGATTTGCCCGATCTATTAGTGGATCCCGCCCTCGGCGAACGCTTGTCTCAAGGTGTCCAGCCAATAGAAAACTTTTTGCTGGCCGAGCAAGCCAGCGGTAACATCAGTCTCAGCTTTTCCTCCGAAGTAGAAAGCCTGCTGATTCATGGGCATTGCCATCAGAAGGCACTTTTTGGTATGGAAGCTTTGCAAAAGCTTTTTGAAGCCTCAGACACCAAGGCTGAAATCATCGATGCAGGCTGTTGTGGGATGGCTGGTTCTTTTGGTTATGAAAAAGAGCACTATCACATCTCGGCTCAGATTGGGGAGCATAAGTTATTTCCCGCTATCCGCGAACGCCAGGACGAGGCCCAAGTGGCGGCATGTGGTTTTTCTTGTCGCCATCAGATCGAGCACTTTACAGGAGTGCAGGCCAAGCACTGGTTAGAGTATATTGAGCTGGCGGAGCCTAAAACTTGAGAGAAAAAGTACCAAGTATCAACCCCTGCAGGAAGGTCGGAGGGGTGAAAAATGTTACAGAAAATCTATCTAGCCCCTAATCATCAAACGCTCCTTTTATTGGTTTACTGGATTTTTAAGTTATTCGAATTCCTTCTCGGACTATATCACACAGAGGACTTGGAGCTAAATTACGATTAAAATTGGGGTGCTATTGAACTTTATTAAAGCTTTTGAAGAAGTCTCTTCAACAATGCCCATTTTAGGTTTATTTCTAGTAGACGTATCAATAATAGTAGCTCCCTAGACGTGATTTTAGGTGTTTCTTTGCCCTCAAAAAGGTGAAAATACCCTTGTCCTAGCTCCTTCGAATATCCAATTTTAATATCATAAAATTGAAGACAGTTTAAGAGATATCCCGTAGCATTTCAAAACACTGATATCGAATCTAAGATACTATAGCTGAGTTTTGAAACACTTTATGCATCCTTCTTAATGCCTGATTTGATGGTGTATATTTCTTGAGTTAATCAGTTATGCATATAGAAATACCGAAGATCCAAGGAAAAGGATTATTCTTCATGATATGCCTTCTCCGATTTTTGTTAGAGCATGTCCTAGATCAGGCGGCTAATAAGTATTGATTAGCCCCAGGCCACTAATGAATTACACTCAGGGGCTTTTTGCTACTCACTTTGGACAGATTTTGTTAGACCTGATTCCAAACCTACGCTCATAAATTTCCCGGAATTAAAAAAATTACCCTAATACGATATGTCTACTATTACCATTCCCCCTGACTTTCAAAGCACAGACTTTGAAAATTTATCCCCTCTATTGGAACATGTAGTGTTCGAAGAAGATGTAAAATGGTTATGCATACTTGCAGATTTAGTTCATCAAAATATCTCAAATAATTCCTATAGCATCGGGCAGTTAGCAGAGGAAATGGCTACAAGTGACCGGCACCTAAGAAGGAAAATGAAAAAGATGACCGGACTTACTCCGAGTGAATATCTAAATATAGTTCGCCTAAAGCATGCCCAAAAGCTTCTAAAAGAGCGAAAATACAAAACTTTAAGACAGGTAGCATATGCGGTAGGTTATAAAGACGTCGGGTCTTTTAGGCTTAAATACAAAAGGCAATTTGGGACTAAGCCAAAGTTGTAAAAAAAAAGATCGTAAAAAGAGAATGTCCGATTTGTCATTTGTTTTGTCCGTTTTAACATTACATAATAATATATATTTGCATTGTTAGAAATAATCGACAAGGAGAATATATAGATGCCGTAAAATGGTGTCTGTTTAATTGTTCCTCCGAATTCAGAATCTGAACGTCTTTTAGAATTTACTGGTAAAGTACAAGCAAGAGCTCTAGGCTACATTTTCCTATAGTATGTGATATAGGGGATGTTTATCCCTATGCACACTATTTAATCTACCTATCCTAATCTAAATGTTATTGTTATGAAAAGACCTAAGTTTAGCGCTATCCTGCCAGGACAAGCGAAAAGAGTTTTGGACTTCCTCAACGAAGCAACCGACGGTAAAGATATTACAGATATTCGATCCTATAGGCCAGACCTTCCACAAGAAGCCCTGTCGAAATACTCAATTGGCCAAACAAGTGCTCAAAATTTACTGACTGCGAGGAACTCTCTTCCAGGGAAAAAATTTATAGCTCTAGATCAAGTGCTAGATGTAGCATCAATCGGAGAGGAAAAAATCCTGGACATTATTGAGATTATTGATTGGCCGACACAAGATCAAAATACGGATGAACTTGATCTTAAAACTGTAGTGGAAAGTAGTCCCGGTGAATCAGAAGATATTAAAATGCATGTGGAGGCAGTAAAAAAGATCTATTTACAATTTGGAGAAAATATGATTTCGGAAGTTGATGCTCTCCTTAATAATTGGATTAATCCAGCACTGCGAAACACAAAATCTTGGCCTCAACTAGAAGCTGTCCCTAAGGTATTTGATCAACTAATGTCAGGAGAGAAACCGGAAGACTATATCCCGGTCATGGAAGACATGAATAAAAATTCAATCCTTACGGCAGATGAGTTAATCAGCGCAAAATTTACTTACGAAAAAAAGACACATAAGAACCAAAACGATTATACCCAAAGTTGTATTAAGGCAGGCTCCGAGCTAGAAGGAGCAAAAACAGAATGGAACTTTGCCGTTAGTAATTATTATGAAGAAACCCAGCATGCTGAATGGGTTTTATTAGATGCGATATATACAGCACGTAGAGCTCATAAGGATACCTATAATCCTAATGCAGATCTAGAATCAAAGCTAGATTACTATGTAGACTATTTCTCTGAGGCCTCTGAAATTGTTACGGCTTGGGATGTCTACGGTAATTCTATGAATAAAGCAAATACTACCCTTGCTACTTCATACTCCACATTGATAAACTCATTCAATAAAAATTGGAATGCAGTTTCTGCTGCTGAATTAAAGTTAATTACAGATAACAGAAAAGATTCTCAAACTCTGTGGACAAGCATTCAAACCTACTATAAAAAGAAATTTGGTGATGGTCGTGCATAGACTCTTTTATTTTTTCTCACTACAAAAATTAGTATAAGATGCCTACAGAAACTATTCCCTACGATCCAAGTCTTGTACTTGGAATGGTAGTCCACCCCGATAGAATTGATGAATTGGCTAAAATTGCGGAAGCTCAGAATCCTGTCAACCTCGCAAGAGAAAAGGTAAATGCACTGCTTCGCCAAAAACTAAGTCTGGATATGCTGATTCAAGAGCTAAGTACCCTAAAGGTTAAAGAAGATCAGGTTAAAAAAGTATCGGATCAAATCGACAGCTTGACAGAAAAATTAGGAGAGGCTGCAGTTGATCTTACAGAAAAAGTTATTACTGCAGAAGATCTGATTTTCAATCTAAAGGCGGATCAAGGGCAAAAACAAATTAGCTCTGCAGTACAAAGTCCTGTGGACTTTGCGGCTTCCCAACTAAAGTCTATGCCTATCAGCTCGGATAGTATGAACATGGATGTACAATATTTTCGATACCAAAAAAATACTGACTCCAATGATCAACACTCCAACCAAGTAGCTTCCTTTGTAGGAGGTTCGGTCGGTAGCTATTTTGGCAATAGCTTTTCTGCTGAAGCTGGTGCTTCAGCTAACCGCTCCGTTACAAAAGCAGAAAGTAACCATGAATTATTGGGTACCCTTGTATTTGTGGTAAACTGTACCCATAGGGCAGCACAGATTTTTTCTCCACTTGTATTAGATGTTGAAGCTGCAATCGACGGATGGATTGCAACTAAAGGCGACTGGCCTGGAGGAGACCCCGAAGATGCTGAGGTAATGTCTACGATCGCTAAGACTAAAGCCAAAAAAGATGACTACATCAATGGAATGCCAATCCTTGCTGGTGCAACTTATGGTTCTAGTTTCGTGGGTTTTGTCCACTTTACGAAAGTTGAGCGAACACAAGATACACAAGAAGCGCAATCTGCAGCCTTTCAGGCTAGTGCTAGGATAGAGCGGAGTCTATTTCTTGGGTCTGCTATGGGAGAAGTAGGTGTTTCTGGAGAAGCAGCTAGTAGTGCAAGGGACCTGCTGAGTACTTCTGATATTCAGTCTCATTGTAGTGTTATTTCTATGGGGATCATCCCCTCAATTAAATCTAGCCAAGTAAAATCCGTTGTTAAAGAGCTGGAGGACAATCCACAAGAGCGTATGAAAGCCGTTGCAGCAATGCAATCGGGTACGAATTCAAATCTCAAAACTATTGCATCTGCAGCCAATCAAGGAAAAATTGCAGCAGCAGTAGGAGATATGAAAACTGATTATGTGTCTGCGGCAATCCAAGGAGCTGCAAAGATAGATGAGCAAACGAATAATGTCATTGATCTAAACTCTCTTATGATTGCCTTGGATGATTTTATCGCAAGAGCAAATGGAGCCGAAGGAGGAGTACCTATTAACTTTTATATCAAATACATTTCTCAACGGACGATTGCGATTTCTTGGTTGGAGCAATTTTATCCTGAGATGCTACAAAAGATTCGAGGTGTAGATGATGATAAAGATCAAGGATAACTTTGACTACTGAATCATATCCAGATCACTTTTAACTTGAAGGAAAATATTATCCAAAGCCAAAGACTTTGGATAATATTTTTTGCTTGTTAAGTAAGTAGGAAATTTGAGATGAAACTATGGAAAAAGAAAACTTTATTCATTGCTTGGAATAATAAGCTAATAACATGATGCGCAATAATTTACTGCTTCTCCTACCGCTTTTATTGCTTGCACTTGCGGCGAGTCCGCTCGCTGGGGTTGAGCGTTCCACCGAAGGTGAAAACCTCAACCCAACCACTCCCAATACAATAGCGCCAGCTGATCGAGACGCCCAAATCGCAGCCATTCGCAAAGAATTTACTCGCTTGCAACCTTTATTAGAAAAGCTACCCAAGGAAAGTTATGAGTTTGAGGCTGAGGGGGAGCCTTATTGGGAAACCACTACGGGCTGGAAGGAAAATGGGAATTGGGTGAAAATCCAGAGTTCAGCGAGTAGTGAGCATGGCCATCAGGTGGAAGATTTCTATCTCAAGGATGGGAAACTGTTTTTTTACTATTACCAGTCGGGTTCCTACTATTATTTCCCCGAATACAATTACACCAAGATAGATGAGACCCGACTGTATTTTGCCGAAGGGAAATTGATCTATCAACTCGACAAAAATTTTGAAGATAAAAGCAAAGAAAAGGTGGATTTGACGCGAGTGCCCAATCAAGAAGTGCCATTGCCACCAAATCCAGAAGAGATTTACGAAAGAGTGTATGATGAGCTTACAAGCCTAATTGATACGCTGAAAGAGCACAGAGCGGAAAAATAGCCCGAGAAAAAAACGGTCAGTTTTGTAACGGCGGCTCAAAGTCTGCATCAAAGCGAAAAAGCAATGATGAAAAATCCATTATCCACTCAGTATTCAGAGGATGAAAACCGCAAGCTGGTAGAGCTGGCCTTAGCGGGGGATCGGGCAGCCTTGGACGAGCTGATCAAACTGCATCAGCCTTTTATCTACAATGTGGCCTGGAAAATGGCGCACGATCCTGATGATGCGCTGGATTTGACGCAGGAGGTTTTGATCAAGGTGATTACCAAACTTTCGCAGTTTAACTTTAAAAGCGCCTTTCGGACTTGGTTATATCGGATTGTCTTCAATGAGTTTTTGATGGCAAAGCGCCGCTCCGCGGAACGTCAATTCACCAGCTTTGAAGCTTACGGAGATCAGCTTGAGCAAGTACCCAACGCGAGCCTCACCCGTGAGGAGGAAATCGAATATGAAGAACTCTCCCGTGAAATGCAGATTCGCTGTATGTCGGGCATGCTGATGTGCCTTACGCGCGAGCAGCGTTTGATTTATATTCTGGGCGATAGCTTTGGGATTGATCATAATTTGGGGGCAGAAGTCTTCGGGATCAGCCCGCAAAATTTTAGAGTCAAACTTTACCGGGCCCGCAAAGACCTCTACAACTATATGAACAACAAATGCGGCTTGGTCAATCAAGCCAATCCTTGCCGCTGCCCCAAGAAAGCCAAGGCCCTGGCAAAATTGGGCGCGCTAGATAAAAATAATCTTCAGTTCAATATTGCGCACAAGCACAAAATAGGTGCTTATGTAGAGGCGGAGTATGCGCAGGTTTCGGAAGCCTTTCATGAAAAATATACCGAGCTATTTCGCGCCCACCCCACCAAAAGCGACTTTGGTAAGGAAACGATCATCGCTGAAATCATCGAAAATGAAGACTTAAAGCGGCACTTTTGGCAATAAATGCTGCCTAGGTAAGGGGAAAGTATTACATGGAATTATTTTCCTAGGAAAATAATTCCATATTCGCTAAACTTGCAGCAGTAAAGCAAGTCAATGGCGAGCATCGATTCAGAAATCAAATCAGAATTTACCAGTGAGCAACATCGTTTTGTAACGAATCTGGTGTTTACGGCTGGCTGGGTGCAAAATGCTTTTACGGACGAATTGAAGCCCTTTGGGATCTCGGCTCAGCAGTACAATATGCTCAGAATTTTGAAGGCGGCTGGTGATTGGGTGGTCATGTCAGAGGTTAAAGACGGCCTCCTCGAAAAGGCTCCCAACGCTACGCGCTTGGCCAACAAGCTATTGCTCAAAAAACTGATTGAGCGGCAGCGAAGCGAGGCCGATAGAAGAGTGGTGTACATCCGAATCTCTGAGGAGGGGCTTAAGCTATTTGACGAGATCAACCAACAAGAAAGTAGGGTGCAAAAGGCCTTACAAAATAATATCACGGCAGAAGAGGCCCGTATTGTCAGCGACA
>CAZHOC010000103.1:0-10153 GCA_964534295.1 uncultured Bacteroidia bacterium
GCAAAGCGCGACTGCAAATATAGACGAAGAGGTATTTGAGCAAGCAGAAATACAGGTAAAATATGAAGGCTATATTCGTAAGGAACGTGAGCTGGCAGAGAAGATGATGCGCCTCGATGAAATTGTGATCCCTGAAAAGTTTGACTTCAATAATATCCAAGCCTTGTCAGCAGAATCAAGAGAAAAGCTTAGCAGTATGCGCCCTCAAAGCTTGGGGCAGGCATCTCGCATCAGCGGAGTCTCTCCTGCCGACATATCTGTACTGATGATCTACATGGGACGCTAAAAAACGGCCCTGAGAATCGCGTAAAAATGTCGTGTCTGGGTATTGGTACAGGCTACTTTATTCTCAGGCTTTATTATAGTATGTAATTGTTTAGTTACTTGTGTTTAATTCTCTGACAATCAGTAACTTATTACTAAATAATTAAAGAATTTCGTGTTTTTCGAAGCAATAAAAAAACACGAAAAAAAGGCCATTTTTAGCCGATTTTTCCTCAAATTGCGAATCTAAAAGCTATTTTCTTGGAAACTACTCCCCTTACCTACGCTCAATGCCCCGCCTGTCGGTCCGATAAGATATTTTTTGTGCTTTCTGCCAAAGACTATACTGTGTCTCAGGAGAACTTTGAAGTTTGGCATTGCCAGAATTGTCAGTTGCGTTTTACGCAGCATATTCCTGGCGAAAATGAGATCGGAAAATATTATCAGTCCGAGGAGTACATTTCGCATAGCAATACCAGCAAGGGATTGATCAATACATTATACCAGTGGGTACGTAACTATACTCTCGGGCAAAAGCGAAAGTTGATTGAAAAATTGTCCGGTCGTAAATCAGGTGCTTTGCTGGATATTGGATGTGGTACGGGTGAGTTTCTCGGCACTATGAAAACGGCGGGCTGGCAGACTCTCGGATTGGAACCAGATGAGGGAGCGCGTGCGCAGGCAAAATCTCAAGGGGTGGAAGTACAAGAAACCGAGCAACTCTTTTCACTAGAGGCTGATCGCTATGATGTCATCACCATGTGGCATGTGCTGGAGCACGTCCATCGTTTGCATGAGTATCTCGAAAAGATTTATTCTCTCCTCAAAAAAGACGGCCTACTGATTATTGCCGTGCCTAACTATTCTTCTCGCGATGCAGAGCATTATCAAGCAGAATGGGCCGCTTATGATGTGCCAAGACACTTATATCATTTTCATCCAGAGTCCATGCGCAATCTGATCGAGCAACATGGCTTTAGCTTGGAAAAAATGCAGCATATGCCTTTCGATGGTTTTTACGTGAGTTTGCTGAGCGAAAAATATCGTCACGGAAAAAGCCGACTCGTGCCGGCTTTCTTGCAAGGACTAAGATCCTTCTTAAAATCGAGTGGCAACAGTGCCACTGGTAGTTCGGTAATGTATATGATCCGTAAGTAGTCTAGCGGATTTCGAAAACATGTTTTTGGCGTAGGCCTCCTGCCTTGATGAGGATTTGGTAGCGACCAGCCGGCAAATCCTTCATTGAAAGGTATTTGTCATGCTTGCCTGCGAATAATTTGCCCGAACCCTTTTTGACTACCTCGCCACGTGTATTCTTGACGATATATTGGATCGGACTATTGTCTGGTAATCTAAAGCTAACCGGCAGTTTGCCTTTGAGAGCGATTTGGTTCCGTGGGAAGTGAATACTGGCCACGGTGATTTCCTCTTCTTGGGGCGCTTCCTCTACCGCTTTTTCCGCAATTTCTTCTTTTGCTGGTTTCTCAATTTTCGTTTCTACTTCCGGAGAACGCTCATCCTGATTTGTCGGTTCAGATGCAACTGACTGAGATTCTTCGCTTGGGTTTTCGTTTTTCTGTGCAGGAATATTTTCTTCGTTCGCATTTTGCGGAACGCTTGTCTTTTCTGGATTTTCAGCGGTTTTTGGGATTTCTGTCTGGCCTTCCAAAGCTACAGGCTTGTTTTCAGTGGTCAATGGTTTTTCCTCCTTTATGACTGAGCGTTCCGCGATCGCGGGCTCAACAAAAATGTCGCGCTTGGGCTGCCAATAAACCTTACGAGTTTGATGGACAATCTTCGGTCGGTCTGTCGAGATACGTTTGGGGATGGATTTCGCACCTGTGCGAAATTTGATCTTATATGGCCCAAATGAGTTTCCTGCCTGGTCGCGCAATCCCTTTCTGATTTCAAAAGTGTATTGGGTATTGGGTGCGAGCAATTGACTAGGCTCAATAATTAGCGAAGCATTGTTTTCATCGGCGATCACAAAAGACTCAATCGAGATATTGGGCCTAGCGCTGGGATAAAGTCGGATGTTTTGGGCATTAAGAGTTTGTGGATCGATGCCTCCTCTTTCGTCTGCAAAATCAAGTCCTACAGAGATCACGACATTTCTCAGTAAACCATCCGCTCCATCTTTGGGCATGCTGCCTAGCACTTTGGTCTGCTGCGCAAAACCACTAAGGCTAAAAGTTATCCCAATTACAAAGAACAAGAAGGTTTGTAAAGATTGTTGCACTTATATGATCTTTAGAATAGTACACAACAAAAATATTACGAATTAAAATAAAATACACATCTAAATAATGTGGTTTGTTACGTATGATCTTTGAGGAGGATTACGAAAAAACCGCATTAGGAGGACACAGGCTGATGGTTATAGCTTTGTTTGGGGGAGATTTTTACTTGGGACTGCTGCGCAGAACGATTATATCGGGTTCGGCATACATGCCGAACCTACCGTCCGTTGGACGAGTCATTTCGACAGAGGCCGATAGGACGACGAGAAATCTTCTGTCGCCTAATTGTAATTATGTAATGATGTCTAGTCCCGATTCTAATCGGGAGTCGCTGCGCTCACTCGAAATGATTAAGCGGGTAGAGGCGCGCATGCATGCCGCACCCTAGAGATAATCGTTCCGCGCAGCGGTAGGTAAAAACAAAGATCCCGGATAATGCTCATTCTTTGCATTTCCGGGATGACGGAAAGTTTTTAAGGCGAGCCAATTGTCATCCCGGGCAAGGTACGCGAGGCGGGATCTTTAGGGCTAATCGTTCCGCGCAGCGGTAGGTAAAAACAAAGATCCTGGATATCATTTCATAATTCCGGGATGTACTGTAGTTAAAGTCAAGATTTACTAGCAGTTATTTTCGGTTGGAAGGACGTTTTTTGTGTTGCGATGGCAAAAGCCTGTCTAATTAATTGATGAGCAATTGCGACTCTGATGACCCGATAATGTTTGCCTTTCTGTTTCATCCTTTCCGCTCTTTTGCAGCAATCGGGATTATATCTCATCGCTGAAAATGCAGCCATATAGAGACATGCTCTCATCCTAGGTTGCCCCATTTTGACAATCGACTCTTTTCCTTTGACAGAAGTACCAGAGCGATAGATTCGCGGACAGAGTCCAATGTAAGCGACCAGCTGTTTGGCAGATTCAAAGGAAGAAAATTCACGGGTTATGGCAATCAGAAGGGCCGCGGTCTTGGGGCCAATCCCAGGAATAGACTGCAGTCGCTGGTAGGTCTCCTCGCAATGGGTCTTGCATAGGGTATTCATCTGCTCTTCGAGGCGCCTGATCGCGAGTCGGAGTTGACCAATCAGCTGCTCTTGGACTTGTTTGCCTACTGGATCAATCTGTAAGTCTGCGGCAAAAGCAGCTTGTTGATTGAGCAGCATTCTGAGCTGTTTCTGCAAGAGACTCACAGAAGTATTCAGTTGCCGCAATTGGATAAAAACGACACTGGGAGGCTCCCAGGGGCTCAGGTCGGGATAATGCGTTCTCCCATATTCGGCCAAGAGGCGAGCATCAATCAGATCGGTTTTCGTTCTAAGTAGTTTCATTTGGGCATACCGTCGACTACTCAAGGGGTTGAGAACAATCACCTTGAAACCTGCCGCATGCAAAACGCTCGCTAAACGAAGGTGATACGGACCACTTGCCTCCATCACAATGCAAGCATCAGCGGGCAAGGTATTACAGAAGGCAAGATGATCAGAGGCATAATTGCCCCATTGCTTGTGCCCCTGATCTCCCGCTTCACTAAGATGAAAAACTTCAAAACTTTCTTTGGCGATGTCAACACCGAATACGTTATTCATAATAGACTTTTTATAGCAGCTCTGAGAGGAACTTATCCATCCTGCATACGGGCTCCAAGGCCCACTGTACTGTACAAGTTTTTCACAGAGGGAGGGAAGCAACCAACATCCCGGACGGTCTCCTACGACCTATGACGAACCTGGGCATACGCTTCCCTCCTTTGGCTGCTGATCAATACAGCCAAATTAGCTCTTTTAGAAAAGGTAGATTATTACTACAAGTATAGGATGACGGAAATTTTTTAGGGCAGCCAATTGTCATCCCGGCCAAGGTACGCGAGCCGGGATCTTTGGGGCTAATCGTTCCGCGCAGCGGTGCTAGATAAATCAAGACTTATTAGAAAGCACAACTTGCATGCGATCGGCACGATTGATCTCTTTAAAGAATTCACGGAGTTGCTCGTAATAGGAAGGGGGCAGCTCCATTTTTTCCATCTGGAGTTCACGGTAGTAGATCAGAGTGTTGGGATCTTTGATCTCGACGGAAGCGCGATAACGGCCAAAAATGGTTTCTATTTCTAGGGGTTCACGATTGAGGCTTTCGACCTCATAACCATTGGGTAGGTGATAAATGACGGTGTCGCGATCAAGATAGGCATATTGCAAAAGGATGGATTGGGATCGATCGGCATTTTTTTCGGGTACACTTTGGCGCCTTTCCAGCACATTGGGAGTGAGAAATAAACGCGGTCCTGAGCTTTTGGCCCAATTGGTAGCGTCTAGCTCGTAGCTGACTTGATAGGTTGGAATCGCCTGATCGGGCCAATCGGTAAATTGATAACTTTTGAGTTCGAAACTGCTGGCATCAATTCTTTTGCGTAGATATTTTTCTCGATCTCGCTCCGAGGCTTCCTCACCAAAGTAACGCCAAGGCGTCTGTTGAAAACCGGAAGAGACATTACTCACTTCAACTTTGGCGGATCCATCCTTCTCGAGGTAGACATCGGTATTGCGAAACTGTTGATTCATTTCGGCCGTGCTGCCCGGCGTCTTGACTAGTTTGCCGCCTTCAGGAGTGAGGAGTAAAACATGACGATCTTCGGTAAAATCACCCAGATAACCAAAAGGCGCAAAGCTACTCGTACATTCCAGCCAGGAAGTATCATTTTCTTGTGGGATACAGAGAATCACATGGTTGAATTGATTGGCGGGAAAATCGGGTACGATGTCTGGTTTGTCGCCACCGGCATAGACCAAGGCGGTGTAGGAAGGAATGTTGAGGTGCTGCAACATGCTCTTCATATAATTGGACAGTGCTTTGCAATCACCATAGCCATTGGTATAGACATAATCGGCCTCGAAAGTTTGCCATCCGCCTATCCCCAATTGGATACTCACATAACGAGTGTTGTCTTGCATGAATTTGTAAAGCACTTTGGCTTTTTCGATTGGGTCTTCCATACCTGCGGTCAACTCATCGACTTTGGCCTTTAGCTCTTCTGGTAAACTTTGGCGATTGTCATTGAGGTCATAGAAAAAAGCGCCGAGGTTGTTCCAATTGTTGGCATCGCCTTGGAAACCTTGAATATTGAAAGATTTAGGAGCGAGGTGCACCATAGGCACTTGCTGCAAAAAAGAAGGACTCATGGGCTCACGCTCAAAAGGCATTACTTCTTCTACCACCCAACGATAATGGGTCCCATCGTTTTCTTGACTGATTTGGACCTCTTCCTTAATATTTTGACTGCGATGATTGATAAAATCACGGTTGGGAACAGTTAATTCTAGCGAAGCAAACTCGATAGCCAAATTTTCATCATCTAAAGGAACCCAGCGCGGAAAACTAAACAGCCCCTTGGTCTGCACTCTGTAATTGTATTCAATGGTAAAGGGCATGCCGACTTTAGAATCGGGGGTCGGCTGATAAATGCGTAAGCGAGTATCGGTCGCTAAGCTAGAGGAACTATAGCTGATATCCCCAAACTCTTTGGCCTTAATCTTTTTGACCAGTTTGCCATGCTTATTATAAAGCAAAGCCGAAATCTCCAATACCTTATCAAATTTGTCATAGGGAATACCAATGGCGGCGATGTCCAAACCTTTACTGTCAAGCACGGTGATAACTTTATTTACCTGCATAATGGAACGACTTTCGTTTTCCACCATGATATTGGTTACCTCTTTACGGATAACGGCATGGGCATCTTTTTGTATTTCTTCGCTGATACCAGAGACGGAATATCCTTGGGCTTGGACCTTAGAAAACCCAGCAAAAATGATCAGAAAGGCTAAAATATTATGTATTCGCATTTTGCAATGTTTGGGTGTGATTCGATTTAAAGGGTATTTATTCGTTGGCTAGGATATTGAAGACAATCGCTTCGCCATGAAGGGCGATAGATTTATCAAATAGCTTTTTCAAACCGGGATAGGCTTCAGGCATGAAGAATGGCTCATTGATCACAAAGCGGTTACGCAATTCTACGGTGCCTTCACCTGAGGCATTTTGAAACTCCATGAGTATTTCCTTATTGGGGAAGGTGATTCTTGAATTACCCGGTTGAGTATCTATCATCCAATTGCTGGGAAACCTAAAAACCAGGGCAAGAAGTTCCTCTTGGCTATGGACAAAATCAATCGGATATGTTCTTTTGGGTTCTAAAAAAGGATTGTCAGACATCCCAAACATCAACATAGGATTGAGGTAAGCTCTCTCCCCCGCAACGCTAACATACTCTGAGGTACGAAACTTTACCTTGAAAGAAAAAATAGTATCAGGATCCTCAGCACCAATAATTTCTGCATTTAAGATTTCGCCGTCGGGAATATAATCCATCAAATAGTGCTGCCAAAAAGCATCTTCGCCTTCTTGATGATAGAAGGTCCTATAGGCCAAGGCCTCGTAGCCATGAGCATAAACTTTGATATCCCCTTCGAGGCTACCATCAGGATTAATGTCAATCATACCAGTTACATTTTTCTTCCCATTGTAATTAGAGGGAATCGTTACCCAGCGGGGCGCTTTTCGATTGAGCAGCCAACCTTCTCCATTGAGGTCATCAAAAGCGAGTAAATCATAGGGACGAAGGTCATTGGTTGCGTCGAGGAAAAATTCTTCATCGCCAATCTTGGCGTAGCAAATCAAATGATTGAACTGAGTCAATAGAGGATAGCTCTTGACTATGCGGCCATGTTGACGGGTGCTGATCAATAAGGGATGCGCTTCTATTTCTACGCCAGCAAGCATCTCCCGCAAACAAAGATTGATAGCTGCACTATTGCCCCCACCCATTTTGAGGATATCTGAGGATTTTGCTTTGGAGACAATCCGTCTTTTGCCATTGTAGCCCAGTTTATTGCGGACAAAATCGTGTAAAATGATCAGTTTTTCTTTTTGACTGGCTGCGCCTGCCGTTAGCATCTGAGCGAGGGCGTGAACGTCCTTGTCTTTATTGTACTTCTTGCCAATGTATTTTTCGGAAAAAAACTCTTTGGTCAAACTCTCCCTACTATCGGTCAATGTTACGACTCTTCCCGTCGACCGATCTAGGTAGCTATCCATCTGTAAAATGATCTTGTCGATATAATCGTCCATGCCGCTGACATAGCTTTCGCGTTTGATTTCGGGTACATTTTGCATTTGCCAAGAGGTCTGAGATGTCCGCTGCATCTGCTTTGTATGACTACCCTGCGCCAAAAAAGAGTAGCCCAAAAAGTCCGGAATGAAAGCATTGAACTGGCTTTTGACCACGGGAAGCTCCTTTTGAAATTCAAATTGGAATAAGCGAATAGATCGACTATAGTGAGAGTAAGTGTATTCGATAATGGAGCCAACTTTGACATTGGGCATAGAAAACCTCATTTCGCTCCAGTTTTCGCTTACGGTTTCTTCAAAAATCTGATCGGAGGTCAGGGGCGTTTCCTGAAGTTTATTATCTACCACATTCATGGTTTTACCCTTGATAAGGTTGATAGATTCGAAATGATCTCGGCTGTAAAAGGGTAATTCGATATCAGCATTATCAATCCCTGACTCGCTCAAAATGTGGATTTGGACTTTATAGTCGACTCGTATTTGATAAGAACGAGAGCCCTCTACTACGTTCATTGTGCCTTTGTTGAGGACGATGACCGCATCGGCATTTTTAAACTGAGGATATTTGGCGTCAAAGCGCAAGCCTTGGCCCAATATTGTCTGACTAGTAATTAGTAAAAAAAAGTAGATCAGTAGTTTTGCTGTGTTTTGCATGGATTAAGCTTAGGGGTTTATGTGTGTTTATTTGTTGGCTTTGGAGGCGATACTTCTTCGAAGAACGATTTGCTCGCCCTGCTTGCTAAGCATGTAGTCATAGAGCTGCCGCAACATAGGATTGGTCTGCATATTCGAGTCCATTTTCCGACAAAATCTTGATACGAAGGTGGCGCTCCAACACAGCGATAAAACCTAGTCCTTTGCCTCGATTCTTAAATTGCCAATGCCCATAGTCTGACAATACTACGGCATCTGCCCCTTCTTCAAAGGGACAACTTTCGAGATTAAGCTGTTCGCTGGGTACTTCGCCCCAATTATAAGGGCTGTTTTTAGGTGTTTGTGCAGGAAGATTTGCCATGAGAAAAATTCCCAGGCAAAGTAGCCCCATTACAGTTTTCATCTTGTGCCTTGTGTTTAGTTGTGCTTTTTCTTTGAAAGACGAATATCCGAAAGAGAGGGTTGAAATCCCCACTTAATGCAATATAATAAATACCCCAAATCAATTAGGGGAGATTTATATCAAGTGTATGAGTGTCGAGCTTCAGCTGATAAAAGGTGCTTTTGTCCGTACCAAAGCCAGAAATCGAATGCTCTGGATTACCATAGTTCCAAAAAACCAGATTTAAATCAACAAAATGTAGCCTATTGCCCCTTTTGATTTATCTGCCAAAATCAACTCTTAATTCTGGAGGGATGTCAGGATAAAAATTCTGCAAACTCGCTGGAGAAAAGGATTATAAACTGATTCGCAAAAAGCGAATAGCTCAATTCAATCAGTCTTTGCCTTTAGGCGCTTTGAAATCAATAAGACATCGTCACGAATCCCCCTCTCTTAAGTGTTAATAGTAATAATCGGTAAAATCGATTGAGTCGTGTTCAACTACCTTCTGCCAAACAAATAAAAATGTCGTCTGGAAGTAGCTGAAGCTCGAAAAGCCAAATAAGCGTTTTGTGCAGAGGATTGAGCTAACAAATGGGGAAGTAATTCGTTAAATTAACACTTAAATCTATTTAGGAGAATCTATATGATCGGATACCGATTTTCAAACTATATACCGGATCAGGACGGGAAGGACCCTTTTGAGCGTTTGCTAAAGATTTTTCTTGATCTGCTCAACTATACTTCTGGCGATGTGTCGGAAGCATTGAACTGGATGAATCAACTAGATCGTCAATATGGTCTTACTGATAATGAGTACGGTATGGGGGATTTTATCGAAGACCTCAAACGTAATGGCTATATCCAAGACGATCAGCAAGGAGAGGGAAATTTTACCATCACTGGCAAAACTGAGCAGTCCATTCGCCAATCTGCCCTAGATGAAATCTTTGGCAAGCTCAAGCGAGGCGGGCGCGGTGATCACCGGTCTACCAATTTAGGTTTTGGTGAGGAACCTCTGAGTGAGCTCAAAGCTTTTGAATTCGGCGATTCTGTGGAAAACATCGCGATTACCGAGTCTTTTCGCAATGCGCAAATCAATCACGGCATCGATGAATTTAAGTTGACCCAAGATGATTTGAGTGTACGCGAGAAAGAACACAAGACCACCGTAGCCACGGTCTTGATGATTGATATTTCGCATTCCATGATCCTTTATGGCGAAGACCGCATCACACCCGCCAAAAAAGTAGCCATGGCATTGTCAGAATTGGTAATGCGCAAATATCCCAAAGACACCCTAGACATTATCGTCTTTGGCAATGATGCTTGGCAAATCGAGGTCAAAGACCTTCCCTATCTCCAAGTCGGTCCTTACCACACCAATACGGTGGCCGGACTAGAATTGGCTATGGATATCTTGCGTCGTCGTAAGACGAGCAATAAGCAGATCTTCATGATTACAGATGGTAAACCTACTTGTATTCGTGAAGGA
>CAZHOC010000104.1:0-637 GCA_964534295.1 uncultured Bacteroidia bacterium
TTGGAAGTATGACCCGCAATCCTTGGGATATGGAGCAAGGCTCTAGTGGATCCTCGGCAGGCTCTGCCTCAGCAACAGCAGCAGGCTTAGTGGCTTTCTCTATAGGAACTGAAACTTGGGGTTCGATCGTATCGCCCTCAACTCGTTGTAGTGTCACTGGTTTGCGCCCCACTTATGGCCGTGTAAGTCGAGCCGGTGCCATGGCTTTGAGCTGGAGTATGGACAAGATTGGCCCGATTTGTCGAAGCGCTCAGGATTGCGCGATGGTCTTTGATGTGATCCGAGGCGAGGATGGTTTAGATTTGACGGTAAACAATGCTCCTTTCAATTATTATGGCGTAGTGGATTTAAGTCAGTTAAAAATTGGGTATTTCAAATCCTACTTCGACGCAGATTATCGCAATAAGGCTGCTGACTCGACTAGTTTAGCGGTTTTGAAAAGCTTAGGGGCAGAACTGATTCCTGTAGAATTTGAAACGCAAATTCCGGTTAGTTCCCTTTCGGTAATCCTGACGGCTGAAGCCGCGGCTGCTTTTGATGAACTGACTCGCAGTAATCAGGACAGCCTGCTTACTCGCCAAATCAAACAGGCTTGGCCCAACATTTTTAGAGCGGCACGCTTTATTCCCGCGGCAGA
>CAZHOC010000104.1:652-10139 GCA_964534295.1 uncultured Bacteroidia bacterium
CAATGCCAATCGAATTCGTGCCCAATTATTGCAGGAATTTGACGCGATGATGCAGGAATATGACTTGATCGTAACCCCTAGTTTTGGGGGTAATCAATTGCTTGCCACCAATCTGACTGGACATCCTTGTGTAGTGGTTCCCAATGGTTTGCAGACTGATGGCCCAGCTGCCAGCATTAGTTTCTTAGGCAATCTCTTTGATGAAGCGACCATCTTGGCCGTGGCCAAAAAATATCAGGAAGCGACCAAATTTGAGGAAGCACATCCACCGATGTTTATGCCTTAGTTTTGGGTTTACTGCTTCGCAGAACGCTTAATCGGGTGCGGCATTCATGACCGCACCCACTTTTTTAACCTTCATTTATCCGCTTCCAAAAATCCTCTTGGTATTTGGGACCAATCGGGATGTGCTTTTCTTTAATGATGATGCGATTACGCTCGATGCTTTCGATTTTGGAGAGCGCTACTGCGTAGGAACGGTGAACTCGGACAAATTCTTGGTCCGGCAAGCGCTCGAGAAAGCTCTTGATACCACTTAAACTGAGGATTTTCTCTGATGGGGTATGAATAGCGATATAATCTCCTAGCCCTTCTAAATAGCATATCTCACTAAAATCAAGGCGGACTGTCTTGTAACCAGACTTGACAAAAACATAATCTTTTGCGGAGCTAACTCTAGCGGAAGTACTCTTGCTCTGGCTTTTTTGCGCTAAACGCTCAGCTGCTTTTTGCATGGATTGAAGGAAGCGTTCCAATGAAATTGGCTTTAACAAATAGTCATAAGCATCGAGCTCAAAGCCGTCCAAAGCATAGTTTTCATAAGCCGTAGTAAAAATTACCGGATATTTATTGCCGATCACCTTAGCAAATTGTATCCCCGTCAAAGTCGGTATTTGGATATCCAATAGGATGAGATCCACGCTTTGCTCCTCCAAAAAGCGTAGCGCTTTGATGGGATCAGTAAAGCTAGCCGCTAATTCCCAGCCAGGGCATTGCTCCACATAATCAGTCAATAGGGCAAGAGCCAGGGGTTCATCCTCAATGATCAAGCATTGTCTCATGGGTCTTTGGTAAGCTAAGGGTTACACTAAAAATCTTCTCATCTGCATCGATTTCCAATTGATGATTAGGACCATAAATCAATTCTAATCGTCTCTTTACATTTTGCAGTCCTATCCCCCCCTGAGCATCTTTTTCATGCTGGCCGATATGGTTTTGGATGTGGATCCGAACATTCTCCTCTTTTTTTGTTAGTTCAATCGTGATCGGATGCTCCTGCAAGTTGGCGTGCTTAAAAGCATTTTCTACAAAAGGTATCAATACAAATGGAGGCACGAGATTGAGGTCTAAACGCTCATCGTAGGAGAGTTTCAAGTCTATTGGATAAGGATAACGAATCTTTTGTAAGGCGATAAAGTCATTAACATACTCCCACTCTTTTTGTAGGGGAACCCATTCCTGAGCTTCGTAAAGCGTATAACGCAGCAAACCACTCAATTTTTCCATTGCCTTAAGCGCTTGATCTGATTTTTGGTAGACCAAGGTGTAGATGTTGTTGAGAATGTTGAATAGAAAGTGGGGATTAATCTGCGAACGTAGGAGGGCAAGCTCGGTTTTTTGATGCTCTATTTGTAGCGCACTCTGGCGAGACTCAGTGAATTTGGAGTATTGCACGAGGAAGTAGACGATCCCTAGAGTAGTGAAAACAATCGCGTAAAAGGTGTTGTCCAGCACATACAAACGCCAAGGGATCCCTTCTCGATAATTGCCAAAGCCAAAGATCGCCTTCATTAAAATCTCCTGTAGGAAAAAGCGAAAGCCTAAGGCCAGGGGCACAAGACCCATGATCCCAAGGGTAGCAAAAACATATTTTTTGCGAGGATAGAAAGCGTATAGTATCAGGTAAGCCCCCAAGCTATAGGCAAAAAAGGCCATGTAGGAGGTCATTACCTGTATGATCGATTGAAAGGAATCAATCCAATCAAATAAGCCGCTGAGGTCAAATTGACTGATGAGCTCATTGCGATTGTTAAATAATGCCTCCACCAATAAAAACCACAGGAAGAGGCTACCGATCTTTCGTTTCATATTGGGAACTTAAGAAAATTCCATGCTTCATAGGCCAAAAATCGGTGGAGCCGGAGTTTGAATCCATTAAGAGGGTTAATCGTTCGGCGAAGCCGTAAACCTCCTTCACAGATTAGTTTTGGACCTTGACCGAAGATAATTGAAGGAGGGTATCTTGACGGACATATTGGAGCAAATCCAATTCCTATGAGAACTTTATTTGCCCTACTCTTACTTCTGCCTTCATCGATTTTTGCTCAGACAGCTGCCGATTCAGTAGTAGAAAAACCAGCCCTTGAGACCGTTCAGATAAGCGCTAGTCGCAAACGCATCCATCAAGAAAGCGATCGGATCATCATGCAAATAGCAGGGAGCGATGCCTTAGGGAATACTGCTAGTGAAATCCTGGAACAGGCCCCAGGTGTACGTATAAGTGAGCAATCAATCGAGATGGACGGACAGAGCGTAGCCATATGGATCAATGGCCGCCCTACCCGCCTCAACAAACGGCAAGTCATGCATATGCTACAGTCTCAATCTGCTCGGAGCATCGAAAAGATTGAACTCATTCCCGACGCTGGAGCTTTGGTAGCGGCTGATGCTAGCGGGAAAATCATCAATATCCAGACCCGTAGGCTTTATGCTAGAGAGTATTATTTAGACCTCAGCAATCGAACGGTCCAACGCTCTACCATTCCAGCGACTCAAAATAGCCTCGATTATTATCAACAACTCAACCGTTGGAATATCAATCTAAGTCTCTTCCACTATCTGGACACTCGGCAGGAAGTTTCAGATATTCAACGGCGATTTGATGAAGGCCTGAATCTGGAGGAAAACAGCCATCATCGCTATCAATATCGCGGTCCAGAGGCCCAGCTAGCCCTTGAATTTCAACCCAGTGAAGGCGCCACCTGGGGAGCCTTGTACAGCCATACTTATGACCAAACGAGCGGTTCATTGGTAGGGGAAACCGATTTTTGGTTAGCAGGCAAACTGGATTCAAGCATCATACTGGAGGGATTAGAGCGGGCAAAAGAGCAATCTCAGAGTTTTAATCTTTTTTATGACCAGAGCATTGATAGTCTGGGTAGTTATCTCCGTTTCAATTTTGATGCAGACCAGAAAATCAGTCAGGAAGCAGATGAGCAGTCTATTTTTTTCCCGCTGCGCGGAACGGAAAGTTTTCTCAGAGAACAGGATTTAGAGGCAAGGGGGCAAATCTTGGGAGGGAATCTGGCTTACCAAAAGGTATGGCCCAAAGCGAGCCTACAAAGTGGAATCCAATACACCCAAAGTCAGGTCAAGCAATCTTTTTTTCAGGCCTTTCCGGATTTAGTGAGCACCAATACGCTGCTATATAACGAACAAATAGCCGCTACTTGGCTGAGCCTAAAAACGACTCATTGGGGTTGGAATTGGAAGCTTGGTCTCAGAGCAGAGCAAACCCTTTACCAAGGCAATACGCTCGATGATACGCCTATCGACAGCAGTTATTTGAACCTTTTCCCCAATATCCAGACTTCACGCAAGATTGCTAAAGACCACTATGTGAGTCTCAGTCTCAGAAGAGGTATCCGTCGGCCACGCTTCCATCAATTGCTCCCCTCTAAACGCTACGTGAGTCCATTTTACTACTACCAAGGTAATCCAGCCCTCCTAGCCTACTTTCCTTATCAAGCAGAACTGCGCTATCGATATAAAGGTCGTTTTTCAGCTCGATTTAGATATTCGGTGACCAACAACAGGATATTAGAGTTTAGCCAAACATTACCCAATAGCCTCTTGACCGAAGGTCTGATCGCGAATAATGGTCAGGCCCAAGGCATCAGTGCCAGTATTGGTTATAGTGGACCACTTAGTAGCTGGTGGCGAATCAATAGTAGCTTTGCCTTCGTAGCTGGCAAACAAAGCTTTGATTTTCAACAGTCGGTGGAGGAGATTAGCTATCAAGCGTGGACGCTCTATCTGGCCAATCAAATTCAATTACCAGCAGATTTTGGCTTTCGGTTTAGCTTCTATGGTTCTTCCTCTGTTTACTACCAACTAGACCAGACACTCCCTTATGGCTATCTCGACTTTAGCCTGTCTAGAGATTTTTTTGACGATAGACTACAACTTAGTTTTAGCGGTCGAGACATCTTTAAAATGGGGGTAACTCGTCAGCAAAGTCAATATGGGAATGTAGACTATTTCACGCGGCATGATTGGGATAGCCGGCAGTGGATCTTCAATATCTCCTATCAATTTGGCAGCGATGATGCCGAAAGTCGTCACGGAGGCAGAAGAACTGCAAATGCGGGAGTACGATCTCGCCTATAAATCTTCGATTCTGGTCGATTTTAGGATTTTTTACCCAAAATTATCCTTAGATTGTAGCTCCAACTAAAATTGGGGAGTAGGCAGAGAAATTGACCATGAAATCGGGACGTTATCTTACAGTTTGGGTATTGTCATTATTTGCTTGGGGCTGGCCGATCAGTGGGCCAAGTCCTCAGCCGGTAGATCCTGAACTACAGATAGAAGAATTTCAAGTTCAGCTAGCGGCCAACTGCTATCAAGTTATCCAAGATAGTACCCTCTATACCCAAGGATGGGATAAGCTAGTACAGCCTAGGTTTTGGCGAGAAGCCATGAAGCTACCACCCGACACAGTGATAGTCAACGTGGCCAAAACCCGGCAAATTGTAGAGCAGCTCAATCTTTATGAGTATCGCGCCCGTGGCGAACGCAAGCAAAAAGCCTACGAGGACAGCTTAAGAACGGTTTATGGCTTAGCCAAGAAAGACGAAATCTTCTTTACAACAGGCCGTAATCATTTTTATCGCTTTCAAGAGATGCTGGGGCCGATTGATAAGGCAATCCCAGTCTTTATCAAAGAGCAAACAGACCCTTGGTATGCCCAGGCGATCCTACTCATAGAAAGTCCCGGTAGACTGCAATACAGCACTGACGGTGCATACGGTGCCTTTCAATTGATGAAAGGGGTGGCCCAGGATATGGGCCTTACCGTCAATGAACGAGTAGACGAAAGGGAAGATTTTGAAAAATCTGCCGCCGCTGCTGCTCGCTTACTCCGTACCACCTGCATCCCCAAAGCACGGAAACTTTGCGAGGACTGGAAGCTAAGTTATAAAGAAACAGACCTTTGGTTCCGGCTACTGACCATGCATATTTATCATGCCGGTATTGGGAACGTCAAGCGAGTAGTGAAACGTATCAAACCCAAAGAAGGCGGTCAGGCCCTAATAACTAAAATGTGGCAAACAAAGAGTAGGCGTTTTGGCAACGCCTCTCAGAACTACTCTCAGATTATTTTGGCCTGCTTTATGGAGCTAGATGCTTTGCTACAGACAGAAGGAATCATTTGTCCGGATTTAGAGGCTAAGCCAACTGATCCTGATACCAGTCCTGTGCCTTTAGATGCGGTTTAAGGACTAAAGGTTCCATTGGCATCTAGTTTGATAAGGGCCATCGTTCCTGAAGGGCCAAACCCCATAGTCCCGCCTACAACATAGCCTTCAACTTGTCCCAAGCTAGTGATTGCACTTATCGAGGCGGGGACATCATAACCAGAATCGCCAATGTAAACAGGCCAAAAGTTTGGGTCCGATAGTCCCCCAGAAGGTTCTATTTTTTGGATTAAATAGTCATATGAGGTTCTAAAGCGGGAGGAATCGTTAGAGGGTTGGTCTAGGTAAAACCGATCTGCAACACTCGCGACAATAAAACCACCATCAGGCAGCCGGTCAAATGAAGTAGCAAAAGCTAAGGACCCCTCTGGAGAATCAAACTCTGCAAACACCTGAGCGTTGAGCGAAGCTTGGTCCAATTGATAAATCCTAGCAACAGTTTGGTTTACCGGGTTTTCAGTATCCTCCTCAACCGTAGCCAAAACGTAAATATTTTGCCCATCAATCTTCATGTCTACAACATTAATGTAGCCTCTACCTATTTCAGTCGATGCAATTTCATTTCCCTCATTATCGAGCTTTAAAAAGTGACCATTAAATTCAAAATCGCCACCATTATCAAAACTTGAGAATAAGAGCGCATACCCCCCGCCAGGCATCGGCTCCACTACGGCTGGATACTCATCTTGACCGTCGATATCATAGCGGCGCTCCCATTCCTGCTCAAAATTTGCGTTAAGCTTTACTAACCATGCATCCAACCCATTATCACTTTCTACCTGGCCCAAAACTAAAAAGCCTCCACCTGGTGCAACGATCATGTCAAATGCAGTCGCACTTAGGTCAGTAGGATTGACATAATAAAAATCAGTTTCAGGATCCGGCCGCTCACCTGCTCGCACATCTACGATAAGGATTCGGTTCGCCCTGACATTGGCATCTGGCAGAGGACTGACGTTTGCAAGGGCACACCAACGATTATCTGATTCAGCGATGATATCTACTCCTTCCATTTGATACATTTTGGTATATCCTGTAAGGGACCTATTAACGCTATCAATACCTACCGACATTTGCCACTGCAAGTTGCCATTTAGGTCGGTATGCACGATATACATATCATAGTAATTTAGGCTGGCATTGTTGACCTTATTAGGGGATTCCTGTCCATAAGAACCAATCAGAGTATAATTTCCAGTGGAAGGCTGAAAAATCATATCTCTGCCTTCGCTGTCTCGAGTACCACCAAAGAGTTTTACAAAACCGCTAGCTTCAGGGGTAGGAAACAAGCTCAAATCCCCCCCACAGGCCGCGAAACTCAAGCAGCCAATGCATAGGAAAAGGAATAATTTTGATTGCTTTTTCATTGGTATTGGTTTGAGCGTTTAACGGATTTTAGGATTGTAAAAAATGTGTTTGAGGCCAATATTGAGCTGCGGTGAGATTTGAATAAAATCATCGTCTACATAGCCAAAGGAGTAGATCAATTGGTCGTTTCGGTACCGGTTTGTAGCATTCACAAGGTTACGGCTAAACCAGGTCCACTCCATACCTAGGTTGAGATAGTTATGCCCGAGTTTGATTTGCAAGCCTCCTCCTACTCTAGCGGAGAGATTAAATCGTGTTCTTAGGGGAAAATCTGCAATAATGTTTTCCTCGAAGGTTGTGATTTGTTCGATCCTTTTTTCGAACAGCTTATCTTTCCCTGCCTCCAATAAGGATACACTACGTTGGAGTTGCTTGAGTTTAGCGTCAATTAAATAATGCCCAGTAAGTCCAAAGGATATATATGGAACCAGCCTGTCTTTACGGTTTTCCATAAAGTTGTATTGGAGGCCGATAGGGATATCTATCCAATGTTGGCGTTCATCGAAGGTGAGTTCAAAAGAAATGGTATCACCTCCGGTATCAAAGCCATCGGTTAATCCCGTTTCGAAGTAGGGAAGACTTTCTTGCTGGCCATATGCTCGATAGGAATAGACAAGCCCGACTGAGTAAGTCCAGTTTTTACGCAAAGACTCTTCCCAAAGAAAGCCAAGCTGGGTACCCAACTTGGGGTAATTGATTAGATCTTGGGTGCCCTGCAAACCTACCGTATAAACGTTCCCCTGCAAGGGAAAAGTTAAATTTGCTCCCGTACGAAATTCAAGGATACCAACTGGATCTGTATCAAAGCGTTGGTGGAGGGTTTCAAATTCTATGGGATCAGTATCTACAATTGGGTATTCAGGATCATGGGAAAACAATTCCTGCATAAAATCCTCTGCTTCCTGAAGCTGATCGCGATAAAGATGTACAAGGATAAGCACTTTGTAAATCCGAGATTTTTCTTCAAAGGATAGAGAATTATTTAAGCAATCCCTCAGATTGAGGGTCAAGACCTCAGTGAATAAGCCCGCATTGTATTTTTCGTAGGCCAGATCAATTTTTTGCACACAATCTGATTGCGCTTGCACAGTCTGCGGGAGAAACAAGCAAAGCAGCCATGTGAATAGGATATATGTATTTTTTAGGGTTTTCATTTTTGGGGCAGTTTTAGCGGCATTCTTGTTGTTCAGATATCTTTAGTTGGGGTATGTATCGCTTCCATTCACTTGCACTCAGTTTGCGGGTTTGAATGTCACATAGCGGGTCTTCCATCAATTCTGGCTGTGTTGGCCAACGCTTTATTTCCCCATTGCGGCAGCCTGCCAAGATCGATTTACCATCAGGGGCAAAAGCAAGGGACATAATCCAATCCGGTTGATCTGTCATGACGATAGGCAGGCTGGAAGTTTGTTGGAGGTTCCACAAACGTATCGTCATATCACGGCTAGCCGAGGCTAATTGCTGGCTATTGGGGTGGAAAGCAAGACCAGTAATTTCTCCTTTATGGCGGGTCAGCTTATGCTTGATGGTACGGTTTGACAGCTCAAGGACGTAGACTCCTCCGGCCTGGTCGCCATAGGCTAAATATTGTCCATTAGGGCTAAAACTCGCACGAGTAATAGGAGAGCTATTCCTGCGCTTGACTGGAAAACGGACTAGATTATCTCCCCCTTGCCCAAAACCAATCTGCAAATCCCAGAGATAGAATAAGCCATTAGCATCAACCCCGGCCAAATAGTTACCATCAGCACTGATGGCCAGATCATAAATCTTGGCCTGTAGAGTATCTAGGGTCTTCGCCCCGCCGCCACTATTATCCAACAATCGTAGCAAGCGATCTTCGCCTGTTGAGATAAAGCCGTTTAGCGCCTCGGCGAACACCATATCGTAGGTTGTACCTTGGTGTAGTTTGACCTTTTGGCCCGAAGTAGCAATTTGACGATCCAAGCTTGCTACGGGTATGATTTTCCCATTTTCACCTCCTAGGACGATTTCTCCATTTGGACTGAGTGCAATCGTTCGGGTTAACTTAGGACTGCGGCTTTGGCTAGCCCCTACGGCCATGGCCTTTTGCCCATTCCAATCCCAGAGTACAAATTGGCCCCGACTATCAACAGAGTAGAGATAGGTCTTACCATTGGACTTTTGAAAATCTAAGGATCGGATGGCATCCTTATGCTTATTTGCGGGATCAGCGGTTAGCAATTTATTGAAACTTGTTCCTTTCCAATTGCGCAAGGCATAGTACATGCCGTTATAAATATCTGTGTTTTGTGGAGGGCCATCGTATTGCTTATAAAGCAGATACGCTTGCATGGCTAGGCCAGCTCTGATGGTGTCGTTTTCTACTTGTTGGGATTTGATCGCCATGGCACGGGCAGCGTTGAGATTAGCTTCGCGGCGGGCTTTGTCTCTCGCTAATTGAGCAGCTTTTGCACTATCTTGGGCCATTTGTCTCTGTAGCTGGGCAACTCTTGCACTATCTTCGGCCCTCTGGGCCTGAAAGAGCGCTTCCAACTCATTTCTGCGGGCGATATTTCGTTGTTCAATCGCAGCACATGCGCTATCATCGGCGATAGTGCCTTGCCAAATGGCAATCGCTTCTTGAATCATCGCAATGCGCTGTTCTTCTTTGGCCT
>CAZHOC010000105.1:0-8849 GCA_964534295.1 uncultured Bacteroidia bacterium
CATCCTTGACGCGAATCCCTTTTTGTTTGGCAATCTCGCGGGCACGATCCAAAACTTCTTTGGTGATCATGGTGCTGAAACGCTCCATTTCCTCGCGTTTTTGGGCGGCAGTTTGAGGCTTCTGCTTCTTCGCCCAAAGCGGCTTTTCTGGAATGATCTCGTCAAATACATTGTTGTCGAGCGCTTCTTCGATGGTGTCGAGAAAGCTCTTGCGCCCGCCTTTAGCGCTAGTTTTACGCTCCGGGCGAGACTTTTGCATCTGCTTATCGATGCTATCTAAAAAACGCTTCTTGCGTCCGCCAGTGCTTCTTTTTGCCTCTGGACGCGCTGGTTTATTACTTTTTGCTGGGGTTTTAGGAGTCGTCGTTTTGCTTCTCCGTACCGGAATAAGGTCTGCTAAGACATCGTCGCCGTATGCCTCTCCTCCCATCGATTCCAAAAATTTCTTCGCCATTATTCCTTTTTTGAGTATTAAGTAGAGGGTAGAAAGTACTGAGACTATTTTTTGCTGCTACCTACTAAATACTTTCTACTTAATACTAACTACTTTCATCTATACGGCCATCTCTGCTGTTCCTCTTCCCATTACTTCTAGCGCAAGCGAGCGATAATCAGTGGCGCCATTGCTGCGAGCGTCATAAGCAAATACATGCTGTCCAAAACTCTGGCACTCAGCCAGGGTGACATTGTTGCGAATGCGAGTAGAGAAGATTGCTTCTCCATATTCGTTTTCGGCGGCTTGGATCACATCTCTATGCAATACTTTACGAGAATCAAATTGTGTAATCACAATGCCCAACAATTCAAGGGTCTGATTCATCCGCGTCTTGACGGTCCGCAGGATCTTGATAAAATCGTTCATCCCTTGGAGTGAAAGCACCTCTGGTTGCAAGGCAATCACCACAAAATCACTGGCTGTCAAAGCCGAGATCGTCAAAGCGCCCAATGAAGGCGGACAGTCAATCAAGATATAATCGTACTGATCCTTGATCGCAGCTAAACTCTCTTGGAGAATAAACTCCTTGCCCACCTCATTATTCTTTTCAAAAGCGGCGAGATGCACGCTAGAAGGGATGATATCCAAATCCCCAATATCTTGTATCATTTTGGTGATGTCGTCCTGAAACGCCAAAACCTGATAGATCGTCTGCGACTGCTTGCCTAGGCCCAAACACATGGTCGCGTTGGCTTGTGGGTCCATGTCAATCAGTAAGACATTGTTCCCTTCTTGAGCAAGACCGGCGGCAAGATTTACGGTGGTTGTGGTTTTTCCTACCCCTCCTTTGTGGTTCGCAATTGCTATTACACTCATCGATTCATTTTGCTAACGTAAATTCCTATCTCTAGGATACTTAAAGGTAGCCAAAGTATGGCAATTTTCCCTAATTTCGGGCATGAAGCTGCTTAAACCCTTCAAAAGTCAGGCTGATCCAGAAGCTTACCGCCGTCATCGACAGGCGCTACAGTTTTTGCATATAGTAGGAGAAGGGATCCGCCAAGTGGACGGAACTTTAAGTGATGGCTTTGATCGGGTCGAAGATGGCTTGGATAGAGTAGGAGATGGACTCGATCGGGTAGAGCAGCAAGGCCGTAATATTCATCATGCTGTTCTTGGACAAACCGAGGTAATCCGCCAAGGATTTTTTGGGGTAGAACTAAGTCTGGAAGCGGGCTTCGACCAGATGGCCGAAAAACTCAATACCCAAACAGAGGCTACTCGTTCTTTGGAAAAGAACCTCATCCTCAGCTCCCAGCAAATCCAAGAAGGTTTGCAAGGCCTGAGAGCCAGTCTAGACATGGGTATGGTGGATATTGTCTCCCAGTTTGAATTGCAGCGACATGAAATTCAGGAGGGCTTTGAGCGTCTTGCAGATCTGCTCGAAAATAGTCGCAAGACCCAAGCGCGTGAGCGCTATCTGGACGGCAAGCAAGCTTACGAGCGCTATGAGGTGCATCCCGACGAAGCTCAATTTATGACTGATGCGCGGGACTACCTCCAAGAAAGCGTCGATATCTACCGCGGCAATCCGTTTTGCCATCTATACCTCGGGCATATCTTTCAAGATCCGGGGCATCTTTACGATCTCAACAAAGCCTTAAACCACTACCAGCTTTGCGCCACCTACGCCAAAGGCTTAGAAAATAAACCCTTGGCCGCTTTGGGTTACTTTCTCGCGGCTTGGATTAGCTATGTGCTGGGAGATACCGATGCGGCGATTGACCAAGCCCAAAAAGCCTTGGAGTACGATGACAAGGGCATTCCTGAAAATTATTATAACCTAGCCCGCTTCTATGCCCATAAAAAGGAAGCCAATCGGGCCTTGACCTATCTCGACAAAGCTGTACAGGACTTTGATCCCCACTATACGCTCAAAGCAGAGATTGACGAAGAGTTTCAAGCGATTCGTCCGGATCTAGAGCAATATTTTGAGCGTTTGCGTAAAATAGAAGCGGCCCATTGGGACGAAAAACTGCAATCCTTACAACTTCTCCCACCCTCGAGCGATCATTGATTGACCAGTATGTCTGCCCTCACTACCATACGTGACCCTCATTGGCGCACCCAAATCGAAGCCAAACTAGCGGAAATCAAAGCCGTCAGGGAGCAGCATGCCTATCTTTCTTATATGCGCAACTGGCATCTATTTGACCAGTTAGATGCATTGAAAAAGGAACATCAAGCCGTTTTTGAGACTTCTTATCAAGTACCGCTGCAGCGGAACGCTCAACTCAAGGCCAAGCTAGCAGAAAATGCAGAGATTCATCCTTTGCGTTTAGGCAAGGCTCGCAAGCTGATCGAGACAATAGAGGAAAAGCTGGCGGCTGAGGATTATCAGACTAATGCAGCCGCTATCCCCTTGCTCGATGAGCTAGAAAATCATTTAAAGCTCGCGCAAAGTGAATTTGGCAATTGGGAGAAGCAACTTTCAGATTGGCGGATGCGCCTCAAAGACTTGATGCTACAAGTCTGGGCTGAGGACTACAAAGCCCTCAAGGATGACTACAAAAACCAAAAGCAACTCATTCAAGAAAATAGCTTTCCGCGTCAGCCTCTGGCTCCACAGGAAGCGCAAGTAAAAGCAGCCATCGAGCGTCGCACCCAAGATTGGAACGCTCTCCAAAAAGCGCTGCGCTTTCATCCCCGCCTTCGCAAGCGAAGCGAGCAATGGCACAATCACTACCTGCCTAGAGAGCAGTTTATCTCTGAAAGCAAAAAGCTGCGTCGTCAGGCAGCGGTCCGGAAAGTAGCTACTACTGTGGGTTTGGGGACACTCGTTGCTATCGTAACAAGTCTAGCCTATTTCCTGCCTCGCTGGCAATCTGCCCAGCAAGAGCTAGCGGCCTGGCAAAACGCTAAACTGCAAAATACGGTCGAGGCCTATGAGATCTACATCCAAGCGTTCCCCGCAGGGGCCTACCTCGACTCTGCCCAAAGCCTCCGCCTCGCCTTGCCAGAAGGAAAACTATCTCAACAGCTGAGCCGCGATAGTATGATCTATCAATATGAAGGGGCCCTTAATAATGCCCAAGCCCATGGCTACGGAGTGGCCGAATATACAGACGGCAGTCGCTACGAGGGCTATTGGAAGCAAGGGCAAAGAGATAGTTTTGGCACTCAAACCTATGCGGATGCCGCAGTCTACGAAGGTGGCTGGCAGGAAGATTATCGTAGCGGCAAAGGTAAGATGACCTACCCTAAGGGTGATATCTATGAGGGGAATTGGGCCAAGGATGACTACAGTGGCTGGGGAGCTTTTATTGGTGCTGACGGAAGTGAATACCGTGGGGGATGGCAAGCAGGCAAGCCATCAGGCAAAGGAGTTTATAAGTATGTCGATGGCAGTATTTACGATGGCTATTGGCAGGAAGGTGTTTATCAGGGTACTGGTCGGTTTACGCGAGCAGATGGCCGGGCTTATATGGGCCAGTGGCAAGCCGGAAAACGCCAAGGCGAAGGGCAAATTACTTGGCTAAATGGTGCCCGCTTTACAGGTGTTTGGGCCGCGGACTCTATCAATGGAGAAGGTGTCTTTGTCAATAAATTCAGAGCCCAAATGTCAGGGATTTGGCAAGGTAAGCCCGAAAATATACGCTACTATGATGGGGCCGGCAATCTGATCAAGCAAGGCCGCTTGGAAGGTGGATTATTTTTGGACTAGCCTCAGATGCAGCATTTTAGCTGGGCTATGCGTTTTGCTCAAAACGTACATCATGAAATCCCTTTTGATCTTTTTTAGCCTTTTGAGTTTTGCTACGCTTGCATTGGCCCAGCAAGCAAGGGAGTCAGATCGCTTTCAGCTCGGTCTCAACCAATACAGTTATTTCTCTCAATATTATTATCGCAATCTGGAAGACCAATTGGTTCGAGAGACACCTCTGCGCACGCGTTGGGGACTCGCTGCAGAAAGCAGCTTAGGGGAGCATTTTGGCTTAGGCCTATCTCTGCAATATCGGCGCTGGCAAGGAGCTGAGGTCCAAGCGATCGATCCGCGTTTGATGATCATCTTCGTGCCCGTCGAAGATCGTTATCAGGAGTTCACCCGACACCAAGGGCTAATCGATCTGTACGGTCGCTGGTATGTACAAAAGCGTACCGCCCGCTTTCGAACTTTCGCTCAGCTCGGCTTAGGCAGTGAATTTACCCTCGGTGGTAAGAAGAGCCTGCCCTTAAGCCGAGCGGATAGCCATTATCTCCCTCGACCTATCGATGCCGCTTTCAACCATCTGCTCCTCTCGCTAGGCCTTGGTATTCGATATCGCATCAATGCGCATTGGCGAGCCGAATCTGCTTTCCTAGCTTATTGGCCCGGGGGAATAGAGGGAAGCCCATTTATTTTTAACCAGTACGGTTTGAATCTCGGCCTTTTTCGTACCTTCTAAATCAAGCAGCACATTATCATGAAACACTACCATCTCTTGGGCGTGCTTTGCCTGTTCTTATTGGTTCAGACTTGCTTCGCACAACGCTCCGTCGAGCCCAGCAAGGGCTATTTTGGTCTTTTTAGTGAGCACTATCTTGCCAAAGAGATTGTCGCTCCTCCGTTTAGTAAAGGCTACGCCATCCACCCTTTAAGGCATCAAGTTGGACTAAGGGGAGAGCGTCTCATTGGCCAGCATTTTGGTCTAGGTTTGAGTTTAAGCTACTACTATCGGCAAGGCGATGGCTTTGACAATACGCTTTATCGAACAGGCTTTTTTTATCCAAGCCCAGAGGATCGGGTGTATAGCTTTCAGCATCATTTGGGTAATTTGAATCTTGCGGCTAGGTGGTATTTACAAAAGCCAACGAGCGCCCTGCGTGCTTATGGCCAATTCAGATTTGCTACGCTTTTACAGTATGCCGGCCGCATCGCTAATCCTTATCACTCGACCCTTGAACAGCGAGCATTTAGACCTTTGGGCTTTTATTTTGCTTGCGCCTACTCCTTAGGATTGGGAGGCGGTATACAATATCGACTAGGTGATAAATGGGGCCTAGAAACAGCATTAATGTTTGATCTTCCTCTTGGAAAGCATCAGCAAGCCTTGTCATTTATGCAATATGGCCTGCAATTGGGAGTCTCTCGCATGATCTTTTAAACACAAGCACATACCAGCATGAAAAATTACGCGCTTTACCTTAGCATTGCTTTAGTTTTTTTAGGGGATTTGTGCTTCGCACAACGCTCAGTCAAACCTATGCGCGGCCACTTTGGGCTCTACTCTTATCACTTCTTGGGTCGTGAGTTGACCGCCAATACCGATGAACAAGTGTATACCATCACTCCCCTTCGCAATGAAGGAGGACTGACCGGCGAATGGGCCTTAGGCGAGCATTTTGGTCTCGGTTTCCATCTCAATTATTACCGTCGCCAAGGGAAAAGGGCTGGTTTTCCCGGCCACAGATATGGTTTTGTCTTCGTCCCCTTGTCAAACCGGATCATCGAATATGACTTCCATCGCGGTCTGCTTGATATCTATGCTCGCTGGTATCAACAGGAACGCAGAAAATCAATCAGATCCTTCCTACAACTCAATCTCGGCACGGATGTGTTTTATACCGGCCAAAGCGCCTATCCCTACCATTTAGACCCCCAATATCATGAGCCTCGCAAACATGATTTCTACATGGGGACCAGTTTTTACGTCTCTTTTGGAGGAGGGCTGCAATATCGATTGGCCGATCGCTGGGGCATGGATACCGCCTTTATGATGACTTGGCCGGGTAGTGGTATTGGCTTCAAGCCCTTTTACTTTATGCAGTATGGCCTCCAATTAGGGGTTTATCGCATGATAGGCCCGAAAAGACCTTAGCTATTATGAAAACCTACTCTCTACTCCTTACCATCTGTTTGCTCTTGTTGGCGGATTTGTGCTTCGCACAACGCTCAGTCGAGCCGGCCATTGCCCAGTTTGGCCTTGCCACTAATCATTTTTATACCACAGAGTTTACCCCAGTTGAATTCCGCCGCATCAGACCTCTGCGCGGGAGCTACGCTTTGCAGGCTGGAATCAATTTAGGAGAGCATTGGGCCATTGGCGCTCAGATGGATTGTCACTATCGGCAGCAATTTTTGTCTGCGATGTTGGTTAGCAATCTGCCTGCCACCCTGGTAGGACGTGAGTTTGCTGCCTTGGAGGTAAGACGATATACGGGCTATATGGATTTATATGGCCGCTATTATGTGCAGCCTCGCAGCAGCCAATTTAGAGCCTTTTGCCAGTTAGGTTATGGCATGGGCTTACGTTATTGGGAGTCTCAACGTCTCAGACCGGCCGATCAAGCAGAGTTTGATGAAGCCGTGGTGGATCAATTGATTTTCAATGGTAATACTGTTCTCCTGGGTGCTGGGGCGCAATATCGCTTTGCAGATCTCTGGTCGGTAGAACTAAATTCCTTCCTGCGTTGGCCTGTGCTAAATGCCCCAGATTTTGGTTTGCAATTAGGCATAGCCAGAGTCCTAGTCTAGATATTGCTCCAGAAAGCCGAAGCCAAAACGATTGAGATTGGTCGCACTCGCTTCTAAGATGAGCACATCTGCATTTTCGATAGCCTTTTGGATGGCGGCGGGGCTTTTGTCCATACCTTTGCCCTTGGGGAAGGCTTTGCTGAAGTTACGGCCGTAGTAAAACCATTCTTGAGAACTATCTGCAAACAAAGCCTCGAGATAGCCAAACTCTGACCATAGGTGATAATAACTGTCCCCGACCGTCAGGATTTGAGGGCGATAAGTGCTGCTATCTTCGACGATTTGATAATGAGGATAAGCCAGCGAATCATAAGGATAGCGCCCCCAAAGATTGGTTAAAACGGCTAACTCATTGTCTGGTGGGCGTAGTTTATCCGTAAAGTGGAGGCTGTCCAATTTTAGCCGAGGCAAGGGTTTGTCAAGCATCCGACTGAGCGTTCCCCGCAGGGAGTCTAAACCCACAAAAGCGCCATAATGACTCCAATGCAAACCTGTCTTGGGATAGAGTAGGGCAGGAGCATTCGCTTTGATATCCCGGTAAAAATCAAAATCCATACAAGCAATCCCTGCTTCCTGCAAAGCCGCGGCCAATTGGATACGATCGCTCGGCTTGTGGGTTAATTTTTGGTAGGAGTGGGGTATATACTCTGGGTAGACATAAGCCTTAGGGGGCGGCAGCAAAATGAGCAATTGGGTACCAACTGAATCTAACTTAGCCTTGAGTTGAGTGAGCTGTTGCAAGCGATGATCAAAAATAGAATCGCCCTGATTGTAATATCCGAGGTATGCCTTAATGTAGGTAGGATCAAATAAGTAGCCATCCGGCCCAACTTCTGTCTTGGGATTGGCATTGTGGGTGAAAAGACTAAAAAGGACTTGATTTTTGAGCCGAACGCCTAAGGCTCGCATATAAGGCTCGTCTCGCATCAAATCTTCATTGCTGCCTTGAAAGCTACGATCCAGCCAAGTCTCTAGGCTTAATGCTTGGGCCTGAGTATTGAGATTGATGCCAGCGGGAACCACCACTTGCAAAGGCGGATTTTGCTCGATAAAGAGAGGCATGAAGTGCGCTGCCAGCAAGATTAGGCCTGCTAGTAAAACAAATAGGATATTTAGTATCAGCGCTCTCATCAAAATCTAAAATAGATAAAGGGGTTAAAATCGCTGGCAAAGAGTTCGACCACGCACCAAAGCCCTAAACACAGTATCCCTAAGCTCTGTAAACCTAACACCCAGCCTTTTTGACTTAGGCGATAACCCGCTTCAAAACGTTTTTCCCAAGGTCCATAGAGGCCTGAAAACATAAATCCTAGGCCTAGCAGCAACAAAAAGCATTCATAGGTATCTGGAGCCAAACCAGTTTGAGGGGCGGAGAAATTGAACATCTGCTGGAGATAGCTGCCTGCCTCCGCTAAGTCTGCTGCTCTGAAAAAGACCCAGCCGATCAACACCAGACCGTAAGTCCAAACTACTCTGAGCAAACGGGGTAAGCGTTCCATGAAATGGCGCAAACCCAAACGCTCTATGACCAAAAAGGCCCCGTGGAAGATGCCCCAAATGACAAAGGTCCAAGCGGCACCGTGCCAGAGACCGCTCAGTAAGAAGACCAGCCAGAGATTGAGGTAGGTACGCGGCGCGGAACGCCTATTTCCACCTAGTGGGATGTAGAGATAGTCCCGCATCCAACTGCTGAGGGTGATATGCCAGCGCCGCCAAAAGTTGGTGATGCTGTCCGCGATATAGGGAAACTGGAAGTTTTCGGGCAAGCGAAAGCCCAAGATGCGACCGATACCGATGGCCATGTCTGAGTAGGCTGAAAAGTCAAAGTAGATTTGCAAAGAGTAAGCAATGATTCCAAACCAGGCCAAGGAACTGCCAATACCGTCGGGTAAGGCTAAC
>CAZHOC010000105.1:8871-10083 GCA_964534295.1 uncultured Bacteroidia bacterium
AAGGCTCCGAGAGGATTGGCGATGATCAGCTTTTTGCTGAGGCCGAGGATAAATCGGAAGAGACCTCTTAATCGATTTTCGGCAGTTTCCTGGTCTTGACGATCCCTGATTTGTTGCTCGATTTCGTTGTAGCGTACAATCGGTCCTGCGATCAATTGTGGGAAAAACATGATATAAAGCCCATAATCGACGAAGCGATGCATCGGCTCGCTCTTGCCGCGATAGACATCTAGGGCATAGCTAATCTTCTGGAAAGTAATGAAGGAAATCCCAATAGGTAGCGCAATTTGGACGATCCAATCGGACTCGCTGCCCAGATTTTGCATGAGGCCGTGGAGGTTGGCGCTAAAGAAATTGAGGTATTTGAAGATGAGAAGATTGGTGAGATTGAGACTCACTACTAATCCCAAGAGAATCTTTTTTAAATTGCTCGTGGCGTAGTAGAGCAGGCGGACAAGGTAGTAGTCCAGCACCAAAAATAGTAGGACCAAAATACCAAAGCTCGGCTCGCCCCAAAGGTAAAAGGCAATGCTTCCAATCAGCGCCACGGCATTTTTCCAGCTCTTGGGACTGAGAAAGTACAGTACCAAAAAAGCAGGCAAAAAATAGGCGACAAAAAGGATGCTGCTAAAAACCATCGGCCCAATATAAAAACTTCTCCCATGTCCACGACGCATTTGGCGGCTCAGCACAAAAAGGAATTTCGGCGCATCCTCCTCGAGTTTGGCCGCGTGATGCTGTTGGGCTTGATCTTGGTGGTGGGGGCTTATCATCTGTGGCAGCGCCAACAGCCCAAGGAGTTGTTTGTTTTCTGCAATGCAGAACGCGTGCGTACTCGGCTTGGCAAACCCGCTTTTGTCAATGAAGAGCAAGCGTTCACCGGAGGTGCTCTAAGAAGCGATGAACAGGCCCATAGCGGAAACTACAGTGCGAGATTGAGTGCTACGGCTAAGTTTGCGCTGGAAACGCGCATCCCCCATCTGACGGGCGAAGAGGAAATCCTGATTAGGATTTGGCGACATATCGAAAACGAAAAAGGCGAAGGCGCTAGTCTGATTGCAGAGATTCCAGGTACAGATGGCGGTTTGGTCAATACAGCTAAGCAGAGCGAGAATGGCTGGGAACTGCTGGAATTGAGACTGCAGCCAGATTGCCGGGATGCGACGCCCAACGAGATCTTCTCTCGCTCCATTCCCGCCGGTCATGTGGTTT
>CAZHOC010000106.1:0-7689 GCA_964534295.1 uncultured Bacteroidia bacterium
AATAACTATACTAAAATCAATTAACCAATCAAAAAATTCACTTCCTATCTACCTACCTTATTTCTCTCATTTTCGGCACATTTGTATAGAGAACGAATAGCAAAGCAGCCTACATGGCTTATTTATTATCTCCACACACAGAATGAGGTAATAGAACACTACAAGATAAACGACACCTTCAAGAATTTGCTTTTGGGAAAGCAATCATCTCTCTATTTGTAGCGCCTTCGGGCGCTGCAAGTAGACAGTTTGGGTCAATTAGAAAAATCTCCACCGTATGAATTCCATGACAAAAAAGATCCTACTAGGACTTTGCCTAGGCTTATTATGCTTTAAGCCAACGAAAGCTCAAAAAGTGGTCAATGAAAAAGCCAGAATCGCTTATACTCATCTTCCTTCCGTTGGCTTGGCTGATGATATTGGTACTTATCGGGTATTTTTGGCCCTCAGTGGCTCCCAATACAAAGGCATCTTGGATGCTGAGCAAGTAGCCTATGGAGTCAATTTACCCGGCTTTGAAAAGGTAAACGAGAACTACGATCTCGAATTGAGCCTATGGCTGAGCAATTTCACGGTGGTAGAAAAGGAACCGAAAACTTTGACCCGAACCCATAAAAACAAAAAAACGGGTGTGGTAACTACCACCTATACTTACTACTACAGCATTAGTGCTCGCTTTCCGGCCTGGATAAGGGCAAGAACTTATGATGGCCAGCAGGTTTGGCAAAAGGACATCAGTACGACCAAACAGCTGTATTCGGAAACCACTAAGGAATTTAATACAGTCAGAGATCGCGATGTATACTGGCGTAACAACTCAGAAAACTTTTTGCGGGATATGCAAAATGATCTCATCAATGGTTATATCTCTTCCGCAAACAAATTATTAGCCGACCTAGCATTTCGGCCTCTTTATTATGATCTCAGTTTTGCTCGCGTAGAACCTAAAAAGAAAAGCAGCTTCTCTTACGAAAGCTTTGACGAGGCCTGGGAAATCACGCAAGCTGCCATACAGGAAAGAGATCGCAGCGATATCAACACCGGCAATGATAAATTTGCCCAAGCGATTAAGCTATGGCGGAGTGAAGCCGAACGCTTAGAGCCAGACAATAAAAAAGCTCGAATTAATCAAAAAGTTGCTTCTAGCGCCTATCTCAATTGTGCATTAGCTTGTATCTGGATCAATAAATTTGAATTAGCCGAAGAGTACTTGGCCCTAGCAAATGGATTAAAAGGCGGTGGCCTAAGGGCGAATAAAATCGAAAAGATTTACAACTTTCGAAAGGGCCAATTTACGATGTATCCAAACTGGACGGGCCAAAGAGAAATCGCCCCACGTCAAGGCGTAGCAACGATCTATCAAGAAACCCCAGATGCCAAATTAGTGGCCCACAATCAACGGATGATGGCCGCTCAATCTATGGCGGCTAATCAACAACAGGGCAATCAAACCCGAGGTAGCACAAGTAATACAACTTTAGGAGATCTAGTCAATTTGGTAGAAGGTACCACGGAGCTGATCAAAACCATTGATGGAGAAAGTACCGCCAATACCAATAACCAGCCTAATCAAGCTAAGCAAAATAATCAGTCCATGAGCTTGGCCAGTCCTGGAAATAATGCCCAACAACTAAGCTATGAGTCTGTCAAGGGACCTATGTCTGCCTCTTTAGCGGCTACCCCGGTCGGGGAACGCGAAAAATTTCTGGTAGCCCACCCCTGGAAACTCAGTAAAATTGAATATATCAATCCCAACGGCCAGCTCCAGACTCGCGCCATTCAAGACAGCTGTCTATTGCAGGAAAATCATCAGTTCCAGCTCGATAAGCAGTATTTCAAAACGGCGCTTGGACCTTGTACTCCTGAGGGTTCTCCCTCTATGCAATGGGTCTCTTTTGATTACGAGAGTATCATCATCAATGAAGCGGGCGGACCACGCACCCTACGTCTGCTTGACCTAAATAATTATATCCTGGTACTAGAAACGGTGACCCACAGTAACCAAAAACCATTAGAGCGTTATACCTACATCAAGGCGGACTGACAACCACAAAGTGTCAAATTTTACATCAATTTGTCAATTGATATTATTTAACACTCCTTGCGCACAATCCAATTATCCGAAAAATGAGAGTATTTCCCAACTCAAACGCAAAACAAGCCTTTTCTCGCATCCCTCAATCCACTTTTATCGGGCTGATCATATTTGGCCTCCTCGGTTTAAGTAGCTGTGTTCCCAATCCTCAAGCTTCACCCATTGCGCACAAAACTAAGGCTACGGCAAGTAGTGAACAAACATTGGTAAAAGCTCATGAGCATTATGAGGCAGGGCTACAAGCCTTTGTGAAAAGGGATTTACAAACGATGGAAATCCAATTTACGGCGGCAATGGATTCCTTTTGGAATGCAGGGGCAAAAGACTCGGCCTTTCTCGCGGCTAGCAAGCAAATCGCAGCTTGTGTGTATCAATATAGTAGCGACCGAGCCATTTTGACCCATAAGCGATTTGCCTCTCATTTTGCTTCTGCAGATACTAGCATGGCCAAGGCTAAGCTCCTCAACAATGCCTCCGCCGCTTATTCCTCTTTGTTTCAGGATCCTCAAGCCTTAGAGCTGCTGAAGATGGGGAGAGAGATTCATTACAATCGAATAGTCGCCGGTATTGACTCGGGTATAGGAGGCAAATTGCTCTCGGATAATTATAACAATCAAGGATTGATCCTCTATCGAGTGGGTACAGAGTTAAAGGAGGTAGGCTTTGCCGAACGCGCAGTACTAAAACTGGAAGAGGGTCTGGCGAAGTTTGACACTGCAGCCAATATTTTTGAAGATTTTGGGATTCTACAATCTCCTTCTCAAAAGGCAGCCCAGCTTAACAATCGTGGCCTAGTGCTGATGGCTTTGGAAGAATATAGCCAATCCATGAAGTATTTTGATCAAGCTTATGAGCTAGAAAACGCAATGCCGGAGCCTAACCCATATTATGCCACTAACTATCAATATGACAAAGCCTTAGCCTTACTGAGTCAGGAGTCCTTCCCAGAAGCAATACAATTATTTGAGCAGACCAAAGCGATCTACCAACAAATGTTTGGGCCTGCCGACCTGCAACTTTTTGAAGCCTATGCATTATTAGCAAAGGCTTATCTCCAGACTCAGCAATACGAAAAGGCTCTTCAAAATTGCCAGCAAGCCCTGACTTGCTACAGCTTTGGTAACACCAATTACCAAGACACTTGGCAGAACCCTAGCATAGATGAAGTATTGGTTCGAGTAGAGCTGTTGGAGCTATTTACTTACAAATTGCAGGCGCTTTATCATTTGGTCGATTCAGAAGACTTCCAGAGCGTAGAGCAAGTCTTACCGACCTATGAATTAGCGTTCCAAGTATTGGAGCAACTCAAAGCCAATGCCTACTCAGAGACGGCTAGCTACTTTATCTCCTTTTACAGTAGTGAGATCCTTAAGACTTATCTCGGCTTCGCCGAACGCTTCCCCTCACTAGTTCCACAAGCATACCAGCAGGTTGACAATAACCGAGCTAGTTATTTGATGCAAGGTATCACCTTGAGTCGTTTACAATCAATCAATTCGCTTCCGGACAGTTTGAAAGAGCAAGAAGCTGCCTTAAATAATGAAATCAATCAACTGAGTTTAAACCGTATCCTCTTCAGCAAATGGGGTCCTGAATATGCGCCCTATGTGAGTGAGTTGGAGGCTCAATTATCCACTAGTATAGCGCTGAAAGCTAAATTTGAAGATCAAATCCAGAGTGAGCATCCGGCATATTACCGCCTACGCTATGCTTCTCCTGATGCTTTTGGCCAAGCCCAAAACCTATTACAAAAAGATCAGGCCCTGCTTGAATACTTTATTGGTGATAGTACCATCTACACTTTTAAAATCGATGACGCTGGTCTGAGCTTATTTAGCTGTAAACGTGATTCTGTTTTTGCTTGGATCAATGCCATGACAGGTGATTCGATTTTGGATCCAGAGAGTACAGAACCAGAATCAGCCTTTTTGCCTTATACCTATAAACTTTATGATCGGCTTCTTGCCCCAATTCTTTCTGAACTAGATAGTAATTACAATCGTCTGGTAATTATCCCAGACGGGGAAATTGCATCTCTGCCCTTTGGGATGTTAAGTAGGAAAGACGTCCCCATTGGAACTGGTTACCGAGAAATCCCTTTCCTCATGAAGGATTTTGCTATCGGTTATGGCTATTCGACTAGCAGTTTTGCGATGCAAAAAGAGCAATACAATAATCAAAGTTTACCTGAAGGATCCCTGCTAGCCATTGCACCTGATTTTCCAGAACGCGAGAAGGAAACCGATCAAAAAACCTTTCGGAGCGTTGCTACAGACAGTAGTCTTTACAAACTCAAATTTAATGAAACCGAAATCAACCAGATAAAGATCCCTGCCAAAAAGAGTCTTAAGGGAGATAATGCCAATCCAGAGAATTTCCTAGAGCTTTGGAATCAATACCAATATATCCATCTGGCAACACATGCAATATCTAATCAGTCTTTCCCGGATGAAGCAGCCATTGCCTTTTCTCATGAAGATGGCCAAATCCCAATGCTTAGGATCAAAGATTTGCCAAACGAACCCTGGCATGCCAAAATGCTGGTACTATCTGCCTGTCAAACAGCCGCCGGCCAACAAGTTACCGGAGAGGGGATCATCAGTTTGGCGCGAGGCTTTGCACTCAAAGGTATTCAAAGTATTATCGCAACCCAGTGGAGTGTCGGAGATTTGCCCAGCTCCCAATTGATGGCTGATTATTATGGCAATCTGCAACAAGGCATGCCCAAAGATATTGCTCTACAAAAGGCCCAAATAAGCTTAGTAAAAGGAGGTGGAGATCGTCAATACGAACATGCACATCCGCTTTATTGGGCAGCCTTTTCCTTATATGGAGACTCATCTCCCGTAGATTTTCCAGACCGTGGGTTGCCTTGGTTAGCTGTATTTATTGGTTTAGCCTCTTTAGGATTAGGCTGGGGATTATGGAGAAGATTTAGAAAATAAGCAGCTGCCTATCAACGCCAAAAGCTATTAAGACCATCTAGCGTCTCCTTGGCTTTTGGCTGATAGTCGTAGCCATAGGTTTCTATGGCGAGTAGGAGTTCTTTGGCTTTTTGGATATCACCAAGCTTAGCATACGCGATGGCTAAAGGGTAGGTATATTTCATCCTTAGTGGATCTGTATTGGGTAAGTTTTCTAACCGTTCATTTAGAACTGTCTTCAGTTTTTCATATTCCTCTGAGGCATATAAATCGCAAAGGGACTGAGTTTCAGGATCCCTTTGTAGAGGCATATCCGCTCCGCGAAACTCGTCCTTAGTTTGTTCGCAAAAGGAACTCATTGGTTGATCAAGGAGTCGGGCGTCGGTTTGACGATAGTAGGTGAAGCCAAGGAACAATCCTAGTGCGATGAATAATGCTAAGAGGCTCCACCACCAACTTTTGTTGGTAGGAGGTGGTCCTTCTTGGAGTTGGGTTTTAATAGCAGCTTGCTGAACGCGAAATACCAAGGCACGAGCCGCCTGCTGTGTTTCAAATTCCTTTTGCTTATCTGGTTCAGCTGCAAGCAAGGCCTCAAAGTCTGCTCTCTCACTACTTGACATCTCATTGTCAAGGTATCGTTGTATTTGCATCTCAAAATCACTCATAATCTTGGGCAATTTTTTGATACATACTGGCGAGCACTTGGCGCTCTTGAGGAAATTGTTCACGCAGGGCTTTTAATATCTGCTCAAAACAACGCACTCTTTTGTTTTTTGCGGCTTGTACCGTTCGACCGATGCGCATGGCTATCGACTCCCAATCGAAGCCTCTAGCGAGATACTCGTAGATACTAATACATTCGGACTTAGGATTAGAAGCTGAATTTTCTGACTGGAAAATTTTGTTGACAAGATTTAGGATTTCTTGTTCGCTAAGGGCTTTCTCGGGCTCATTTGAGGTTTTTTGCTGCTTCCAATAAGCATCTTCTTGAGTAGAAAAGCGTTCCCTATTTCTGATCTTCTTGCTAAGAAAATCATGACTCTTACGGACCAAAATATTGGTTAAATAAGTCTTAAAGCTACTATTGCCTTTAAATCGGCCATTACGAATATTGAGAATTGCAGCAGACATAGTGTCGAGGTAAAGTGTTTCGATTTCGTCAGCCTGGAATTGTTTCTTGAACAAAACACTCTGAGCGTAGGCCTTGTAATTCGCATACAATTTACTCGCTGCTCTTTCCCCTGCTGTACCTCCCTTTTTGATCTTCTCAATCAGTTTTTCTTCTGATTGAATCCAGAAACTTGCCAAATCTTATTCGTATTAGTCGGATTGGAAATCAAAAAGTACCGCCTTTCTGAAAAAAAAGCTAGCCATGAAGAAAAAAATTAAAGGAGCGGTACTTCTTCAATCGGCGCGCGACTAAAAATGGTGAATCCAAACAATAATTTCCCAAATACAAGCTAATATGAAATCTATTTTACTCTTCTCCTTGATGTGCTTGGGTATAATGGTATCACCCGCACAAAATCTTTACTACTACCCTCTTAATGGCAACTTCAATGAAGCCACTGGTAGTAGCAGTCCTTTAATCCCTTGGCCTAACGCTACAGGGCAAACAGGAACTTTTGTGAGTAATCAACTGCCGATTAGTACCTGTGCAGGCCAAGGTGTATTTGATGGGTATGAATACGCCAATAATGCAGGATTGCGTTTTGCGGTCCCTCCGGGAACGCTTAATTGTGAGTATTCCATACTGTTTACCTGGAGATATGATAATCCAGGTGGATTTCAGGAATGGATCCGATTATTGAGCTTTGTTTACACTGATGATGCCGGGCTTGATCTTTGGACGCAATTTCCTAGCGTTGATGGAACTTTATACTATTGGTATCTGGATCCTTTAATTACGCTACCCGGATTTTGTTTTTCCCAGCCCACCTTAGCTCCTCTTAGCCCAGCCAATTTCTTTAATGAAACAGATTACTTTCGAGTTGCCATTACTCGCAACTGTAGCAATCTCCTCAGGGTTTACGCAAATGGGAACTTGATTGGGAGCTTTAATGACGCAGATCAACGTTATATGCCGCAAGCCCCTTCTAATCAAATCGTATTTTTTAGAGATACAGCTGATACATCATGCTATCCAACGCCTTTTCCTGATGAAGCTTCATCAGGCTTTATTAGCGATCTGGTGATTACCGATTATGAGTTCAATGCTGCCGCTTTAGTGGTTGATTATGATAGTTTTTGCCCAGTTTTACTAGGGGTAGACTGGGAGCGATTCGAAGCAAAAGCGGAGGAGAATCAAAATCAGCTCAGCTGGTCTGTTTCAAGCTTTAAAGATGTGCAACATTTTGCAGTGGAGCGAAGCGAGGATGGCAAAAACTTCCAAACTATTGCAGAGATAGCTTTAGAGCAAAGCGGCATTTTCGAATATACCGACAAACAGCCTCAGGCCGATATACACTATTATAGGATCAGTGCTCTTTTGCAAAATGGAAGTGTTGTGCGAAGCACAATACGAAATCTTAAAACAAACTTTGCCCTAGCACTCTTCCCCAACCCAGCTCAAGATCATCTCATTATCACAGCTCCATATGAGTTAAATGGGAAAGATCTAACCATATCAAATGCAATGGGGCAAGTCTTGCTACGCTCAACGCTTGGTAG
>CAZHOC010000106.1:7715-10083 GCA_964534295.1 uncultured Bacteroidia bacterium
CAGCCAAATGCCGGAAGGAATACTGTATGTCAAAGTGGGAGATCGTTCGGCGAAGCCGATCCTAAAAATAAAATAAATCTCCTCCAGCCGGTACTTCTCACTTTGGCAGCAGACTATAAAAGAGAAAACAAAATCAATCACATTTAACCAATTATTTATGAAACGCCATATTTTAAGCATCCTATGTCTTTTTGTGCTCATAGGATTTACTTCAGAATCACGGGCCCAAGGGAGCACCGCAGTAGGCCTTAGAATGGGTTCACCTACCGCCGTAAGTATTAAGCATTATTTCAAGGAAGCCACTGCGATTGAGGCTTATGTAGGGACACGAGGCTTTAGCTCTTATCGTCGTAACAATGTCAGCCTAGCCATCCAGATCCACAAACCCTTGGACTACTTTCAAGATTATGGGCAACTAGCCTATTATTACGGAGCAGGAGTATCAGCCTATTTCTGGCGCTACGGCAGCCTAACGGATGGTTTGGGGTTCGATAGAAGGAGCTTAGGTCTGCAAGCATACGGAGGATTTGATTTCCTGATGGATGATTATCCAATCAATATCAGTATCGATTGGACCCCCTCTATTTTTCTGGGCAATGGATATTATCGGGGTCTAGGTGTCGGTTATGGCACTTTAAGTATCCGCTATATCCTGGGACAATAAACAGATTATCATTTAGCCAAATTATACGACCTATAACAACAAATTGACAGACAAGATGAAAAGGAATTTACAGATGAAAAATCTGCTGGGATTATTATGCTTCTACTTTTTGGTAGCAAGCGGTTCCCCAGCACTAGGACAGACCACAATTTTTTTCGAAGATTTTGAAAGTGGCAATCTCAATGGGAGCATTTGGACAACGGGAAATACTTTAGCCAATGGATTGGCCAACACCTTCAATTCTTCCACTTCTTGCGGAGGGGCCTATCATTTAAGATTAGGCAAAAGCTCTGATAGCGGCGGTAGTAATATTGCTTATGCCGAATTTGATGTCAATCTGAGTAATTATGTTGACAGTCAGCTCGTACTCGCTTTTTGTAGCCTCGATTTCTTTGATGAAGAACAGTTTCAAGATGGAGTATTCGCCAGTAATGATGGAGGCAATACCTTTGTGAAGATCATAGATTTTCCTACCACCGCATGGACTAGCAATGTGTGGGGAGTAAGAACTCCTTATGATTTAGACAAATTGCTCTCCACTGCTTTTGGCTCAGTGCCTGCAACGCTAAAACTACGATTTCAACAGACTGGATCCGGGGATTTTTCAACTAGTGGAAATGAGGATGGGGTTGCTCTGGATAACATCAGAATTGGGACCAGAAAACCAAAAAACTATGGCTCAGTCCCTTATTTTCAAGATTTTGAATCAGGCGCTTTCGACCCTGAATGGAGATTGAACAGTGAGGCAGCAGCCGGAGTAACAGGCCCGCTCAACAGTCTAAGCCGTTTTCCTTATGCGAGAGTCTACAATAATACAAATTGGGCAGTAGGTGGTAGTCATAGCCTTAGAATGAATAAAACTGCTGATGCGGAGGGAAATAACCTTAATGCAGTAGATTTATTCCTTACCCTTGGTACTTATGTAGATAGTCAGCTTTCGATTCAATTTTATGTCAGTGATTTTGCAGACGAAACTAGCATCTATGATGGCATCTATGCTAGTGAGGATCAGGGATTGACCTTTAGTAAAATCATTGATTATACGCCAGATAACTGGGTGAATTCAGTCTACGGCAGGAGAGTACCTTATGATTTTGATAATCTTCTCAAAACAAACTTGAGCTGTGGCTGTGTTCCTGACACCTTGGTATTAAGATTTCAGCAATACGGGGTAGGCGACTTTAATACCTCCGGATCTGAGGATGGAATCTTTATCGACAATCTCGCCATCGGAGTGGAGAGAGCAGCCCAATATGCAGTTGTCCCCTACTTCGAAGACTTTGAAACCGGCAGCTTTACATCTGAATGGAAACTAAGAAGTAGAAGCGCAGCTGGCCAGACAGGACCGGCAAGTGGTCTCACTCGTTTTCCAGTAGCCAGTTTTTATAACAATAATAACTGGGCTGTAGGAGGTAGCCACAGTCTCAGAATGAATAAATACGCTGACTCTGAGGGTAATAACTTAAATGCAGTAGACTTGCATTTAAAGCTTGGAACTTATGTTGACAGTCAATTATTGATTAATTATTACGTGGCAGATTTTGCCGACGAAACGAGCATCTATGATGGGATTTACGCCAGTGGGGACAATGGTATTTCTTTTGTAAAAATTATTGATTACACCCCTGATGATTGGAACAATTCAGTATATGGCAGAAGAGTGCCTTATGACCTAGACCAGCTCCTAAAAGCAAATCTAGCCTG